>NZ_JCALCV010000069.1:0-247 GCF_059812525.1 Mycobacterium sp. NGS51 | reverse complement strand
CACCGACTGGTCGGCGTGCATCGCCTCGATGGCCGATACGACGCCGGCCACCGGTGGGCCGGACAACTCCACGGCGCCACCAGGTTCGACAGTGACCGCGCTGGCGCCCGGCAGTCCTGGAAGCGACGCGATGACGTCGGTGATCTCGTCCCAACCGGGCCTGCGGTGCGGCTCGAGCGGGTCAAAACAGTGCGCCTCGATCTCCAGGCCGACGCGGCCCAGCGGGGCATCGCACAGGCAGGTGTCG
>NZ_JCALCV010000068.1:0-256 GCF_059812525.1 Mycobacterium sp. NGS51 | reverse complement strand
GACCGCACCGCCTCCCAAAACATGTCTTTGACCTGCTGGGAATAGCGGATGCCGTAGTGCTTGGGATTGGTCTGATAGCCCGCTTGCTGAGCCCATCGCCGGCCTGTGGCACCCGAAACCCCGGCCACTGTTGCCGCCCCCGTCGGTGACAATCCCGACCCAACCGCTTCCCAGAACCGCTCCCGCACCGACCCCGACAACCGATCCCAGCCCGGTCTCCGAAACCCCGTCTCGTAACCCATACCGCACCAACACC
>NZ_JCALCV010000067.1:0-355 GCF_059812525.1 Mycobacterium sp. NGS51 | reverse complement strand
TCCATCGGAATCGTCCGGTGCGATGAGAATCCGACGTATGGGCAGGAGTCGGTTGTCGCCCCGGCTCACACTTGTCACCGGCAGCGCGCTGATGCGATCGTCGATACCCACGTGTCGTTGATTCACCGGGCCCTCGCGCACACCCCGTGAGGTTGTTGATGTCGCGCTTGAGACCCGGTATTGCGCGGCCGGAACCAGCCGGGGCGGGCAAGGGCTTAGCGCGGCGTCCCGTCGCGGATCCACAGCTCTTGCTGTTATATCAGTACAGACTGTACTGTTTAGTGCATGCTGACCTGTGAAGTGAGGGAATCGGCGCTGGCTCGGCTGGGCCGGGCGCTGGCCGATCCGACGCGGT
>NZ_JCALCV010000066.1:0-389 GCF_059812525.1 Mycobacterium sp. NGS51 | reverse complement strand
CCATCGGAATCGCACCGGTGTGGTGAGGATGAACGTGTCAACCCGGAGTTGGTTGTCGCCCTGGCCCACGCGCATCGCCGGCGGCGCTGACGCGGACGTCGATGCCCGCCTGTCGTTGATTCAACAGCCCGCACACGTCCCCTGAGCTGCGCATCGAGCTCCCGCGAGATGGCGTGCCGCTGCGCAAATGAACCCCGACCCCCGCTGGATGGTCTCCGGTGTTAAGACTGTTTGCCCGGCGCTAGCCCCGTTCGCGTTGACGAGTTGTCGGCGGCAATGAATCAGCCTTGCATCTACCGGCACCTGCATTCTGGTCGCTGAACTGTTCGGCGACAGCGGTGAATGGTGCATCCGCTTAGCGGCCTCACGATCATCCATTACCTGGCCCC
>NZ_JCALCV010000065.1:0-455 GCF_059812525.1 Mycobacterium sp. NGS51 | reverse complement strand
AGCTTCGTCGATGGTGAAAGAGGTTTACAACCCGAAGGCCGTCATCCCCCACGCGGCGTCGCTGCATCAGGCTTGCGCCCATTGTGCAATATTCCCCACTGCTGCCTCCCGTAGGAGTCTGGGCCGTATCTCAGTCCCAGTGTGGCCGGACACCCTCTCAGGCCGGCTACCCGTCGTCGCCTTGGTAGGCCATCACCCCACCAACAAGCTGATAGGCCGCGGGCCCATCCCACACCGCAAAAGCTTTCCACCACACCACATGCATGGCATGGTCCTATCCGGTATTAGACCCAGTTTCCCAAGCTTATCCCGAAGTGCAGGGCAGATCACCCACGTGTTACTCACCCGTTCGCCACTCGAGTATCTCCGAAGAGACCTTTCCGTTCGACTTGCATGTGTTAAGCACGCCGCCAGCGTTCGTCCTGAGCCAGGATCAAACTCTCCAAACAAAAACC
>NZ_JCALCV010000064.1:0-458 GCF_059812525.1 Mycobacterium sp. NGS51 | reverse complement strand
GCGGATCCGCTGCGGCCGGCCAAACGGGTCAACCCGGGCGCGCGCTATGCCGCCATGGAACGGTTCTTCGTGGCCAGCCGCACCGGCGTCGCCGGCGCGGCGATGATGACGTCGACGGCGTCGGTCCAGGTCAACCTCGACGCCGGACCGCAGGCGGGGTGGGCGGCGCGGGTGCGGTTAGCCCATGCGCTGGGTCCGACGATGGTGGCCATCGCCGCCAACTCCCCGCTGGTGGGTGGGCGGTTCTCCGGCTGGCTGTCCACCCGCCAGCGGGTGTGGAGCCAACTTGATTCGGCGCGCTGCGGGCCCATCCTGACCGCCAGCGGCGACGATCCCAGCACCGACTGGGCGCGCTATGCCCTGAAGGCACCGGTGATGTTGGTGCACGCCGCGCACAACGGCACTGCCGTTCCGGTGACGCACTATGTGCCGTTCGCCGATTGGGCTGACGGCCGGTC
>NZ_JCALCV010000063.1:0-509 GCF_059812525.1 Mycobacterium sp. NGS51 | reverse complement strand
TCGATGCGATACCCGCGGATCTTGACCTGATCATCGGCGCGGCCCAAATACTGCAACTGCCCATCAGCGCGCCAACTCACCAAATCCCCGGTGCGATACATCCGCTGCCCGGCCACCTCGGCCCCGCCGAATGGGCAGGCCACAAACCGCGATGCGGTCAACGCCGACCGCCTTAGATACCCACACGCCACACCACTGCCGGCCACGTAGAGCTCCCCCACCACACCAGGCGGTACCGGGCGCAACCACTCATCAAGCACAAACACCGCCGCCGTCGACACCGGCGCACCAATGGGCGCCGCGCCCGAACCCGCCACCAATGGCGCGCTCATCGACGCATACACCGTGATCTCGGTCGGGCCGTAGGCGTTGATCACCACCCGCCCCGGCGCCCACCGATCCACCACCTCCGCCGGACACGCCTCCCCGCCCAACAACACCGCCACCGACTCCAACCCCTGCGGCGAGAGCGCATTGACCGCCGACGGCGTCTGGGTCAACACATTGAC
>NZ_JCALCV010000062.1:0-547 GCF_059812525.1 Mycobacterium sp. NGS51 | reverse complement strand
TCCAATCGGGCATGTTCACGGTCGTCGAGGACATCGACCGACGACAACGACCGCCCGGGATCGGCAACCATGGCCGCCAGCACCCGCTGCAACCGGCCGATCAACACCTCAACACTGACCGCATCAAACACATCGGTGCGAAACTCCACCGCCCCCGAAATCCCAGCGGGCTCACCGGCCTCAGTGAAGCGTTCGGCCAACGTAAACGCCAAATCCATCCGGGCAGTGCGGGCATCCACCGGCAACGGAGTGACCGCCACATCACCCAAACTCAACCCCGCAGCCGAATCCCCGGCGAAATTCTGCCAAGACAACATCACCTGCACCAACGGATGATGAGTCAAACTGCGAGTCGGGTTAAGCCGCTCCACCAACACCTCAAACGGCACATCCTGATGCTCATAGGCCGCCAACCCCCGAGCCCGCACCTGCGCCAACAACTCCGCCACACTGGGATCCCCACCCACATCAACCCGCAACACCAACGTGTTGACGAAAAACCCGACCAACTCATCAAGCGCCGGATCACCACGCCCCGCAATCGCGA
>NZ_JCALCV010000061.1:0-548 GCF_059812525.1 Mycobacterium sp. NGS51 | reverse complement strand
CGGATCCCCGAAGGGATCCGATCAGCCACCTTTTGGGTGGTTAGCAGCACTGTTTCGTCAGGGACGCCCACACACGGGTACGGGAATATCAACCCGTTGTCCATCGACTACGCCTGTCGGCCTCGCCTTAGGTCCCGACTCACCCTGGGCGGACTGGCCTGGCCCAGGAACCCTTGGTCTTTCGGCGGGCAAGGTTCTCACTTGCCTTATCGCTACTCATGCCTGCATTCTCACTCCCCACACCTCCACAGCTAGATCACTCTGCTGCTTCTCCGGTGAGGGGACGCTCCCCTACCCAACAACTAACGCTGTTGCCGCGGCTTCGGCGGTGTGCTTGAGCCCCGCTACATTATCGGCGCACAATCACTTGACCAGTGAGCTATTACGCACTCTTTCAAGGGTGGCTGCTTCTAAGCCAACCTCCTGGTTGTCTTTGCGACTGCACATCCTTTCCCACTTAGCACACGCTTAGGGGCCTTAGCCGGCGATCTGGGCTGTTTCCCTTTCGACGCACGGAGCTTATCCCCCGCCGTCTCACTGCCACACTT
>NZ_JCALCV010000060.1:0-573 GCF_059812525.1 Mycobacterium sp. NGS51 | reverse complement strand
GCAGCCCTGGCTTCTGACCCGAAAATCGGATGGTGAGTGGGCAGGCTGACGGTGCCCGGCGGAGCGGGATATGCGGTGTGGTTTTGATGTTCAGGCGGCGGTGCCGGTGATGACGGCCTTGCCGTCGCGGATGAGGATGTGTTGGCCGGTGAGCGCCTGCAGTTGGGTGGCCAGATCGCGGGCGCGGCGGTGCTTGTTGATTCGGGATTCGTAGTATCCGGGACCTAGGTCGCAAAAGGTGGCGTCGGCGTCGGCCAGCAGGTGGTAAACGATGGTGAGCACCGAATTGCCGAGGGCGACGATTGCCTTGTGCTTGCCGCGGCGGCGGGCCAGCCGCCGGTAGCGAGCACCGAGGAAGGTGTCGGTGCGGGAGGCGCCGAACACGATGCGGCCAAGCGTGCCGGCCAGCCACGGATTGCCCCCGCCGCGGCCCTTGCTGCGGGACTTGCCGGCTGACTGATGGGTCTGTGGGCAGAATTTCGCCCACGACACCAGATGAGCCGCGGTGGGAAAGCGGGTCGTATCGATGCCGATTTCGGCGATCAGTTCGGCGGCGGCCACGGTGTCGATACC
>NZ_JCALCV010000006.1:0-285527 GCF_059812525.1 Mycobacterium sp. NGS51 | reverse complement strand
CTGCACCGCTGCGAACTCCTCCGCGGATCGCATTCTTCCACCTCTTTCGCTGCCGTTCTGAATCCAAGTTAGGAGGGACCACCGACAGATTCGTCCGCAAGCTGAGCGGTACGATCGCTGGGCTTGCGGGCGTGGCGTAATTTGGCAGCCGCGCGGGCTTTAGGTGCCCGTGCTCGAAAGAGCGTGAGGGTTCGAGTCCCTCCGCCCGCACCAGTGTTTGCGCAGTTCAGAGGGTGTTTTTACGTTCGCGTAAGCGCTCGGTAAGCTCATTTTGAGCACACTTTTCTCGCGAATATTTCGCATGAAGGTTCGCAGCGACCACATCAAGATCAGTGTCAAATAAGTCGGCATAGGCCCGCAGCGTCACACTCGGGTCTTTGTGCCCGAGCATCCGCTCCAGCGCCAGCACGTTCACACCAGCGCTCACCGCCAGCGATGCACAGGGTGCCGGAGATCGTGCGGAGTGACGCTCTGCACCCCAGCCGTGGTGACCGCACGCGGAAACCACCCGTTGGACGACCTCGGTCGCGGCAGATACCCACCGCCGCGACCACCGAACATCGGTCGCAGCCTTGCCTTTGCACTGCATCGATAGCCATTCAAAACGAACTCAGGCACCGACACCGAGCGGGCCTCACGTCCTTTGGTGGGTCCGACAACATGGCGGGCATCGATCTGCACCGCGTTCTCTGACACGATTCGCCGCCGCAGGAATTGCACATCACGCACCCGTAACCCGATTCGTGCACGTATCGAGCAGCGCAGCGCAAGGCAAAGGTTACTCGACGTGCTCGGAATGCGTTGGTCTAAGCCATCTCCCACACCTCAGCAGCGAATTCTTGAGCTTTACCGCCTCAAAGGCGAATGGACGGATGAGGTTGGCTTAGGCCGAGGCATATGCGAATCACTCGACACCGCCAGCGAGAACGATGTCGAAGCGGGCATCGAACGCAACTGGCCCAACCTCAGCCAGGAGCAGGTCAACGAACTGATCGGCTCTTCTGTGGGCGCCTTCTGTGAATACAATCCGGCATGGCTTGATGCCTGTGATTCGTCGCGCCATCCTAAAGTGCTCTCCGCGCAGCATGAATTCTGCTAGAGAGCAACCTTTGTAGTGACGTGGGCACTGCCTAACTGCCCAGAATCGGATTCAGACCGTACGGGAAACCCTCAGCGATTAGGGCCGCCTCGCTGCGTGAGCCAGATGGTTAACGCGACAGAGGCGACCACGGCGGCGATGAGCAGGATGGTCTGGGTTGTCATCGCACTAATCTATCGGAGAGCGAGAGCAAGCTGTCATATGCGGCGGAAGGGCTGGGGCTTGGTTGGAAGACCGATTGACTAAGCGGGTCAGATTCGCGTCAACGCATTGCGTTGGTTTAGCGGCATCGACGGTAATGCCCCCGGTCTGTTTGGCGGCACGCCTGACAAAGATCAGCCAGCAGCGCAAGCTCAGCATCGATGGTTTCCAGTTGCATCGATAGTTCGGCGCACGCCTATTCAGTTGATCTCTCTTACAAGTGCCTATCTCATGCCCCGCACACAGACTGGTGCGCTGAAGCTTTGTCACAGAACGGAACCGGATCGCCCAACTGATGCCCCTCGTTCATCGCACCGACGTGGTCGCCGTTGATCGAAACGGTGAGCACTCGCCCTGGTGCGGTGTGGTCAACAGGGCTGCCAAGGTAGCTGTAATCGCTTGCCTTCATCACATCGACTTCGACAGGTACGCCTACAGGAACCACACGGGTATCCGAGCTGTCCTTGACGTAGCCGAAGAACTTCCCGCTGCTGTCAGGCGTACCGTCTGGGCCGCTGTCGTAGGAAGTCAAGCCGATGCGGATGGTGGCATCGGGCATCGAGGCCATACTGCACGTAGGGCACGCTGGAAAGTCGGGGATGTCCATCTCGATAGTCCCGTCGGCGGAGACGCTCAGCTCCCGCTCATGTCCTTCCCACTTGCCCGCCAGGGTGGTGAAGGGGGTAGCCGAAGCCACAGACGGTGCCGGAGGAGCTGCCGTCACAATCGGTGGTGCTGGCGCTGCTGCCACAGTCGAAGACGGCGGCGACGGTGGGATCGGTTGCGGCTCAGCTATATCCGAACGGTGCCGACCGAAAAGCGTTGATACCAGCAGGACCAACGCAGCCGTTATGGCGACGACAAGGACGGCAAGAGCGGCCCACACGAGTCGACCGTGCCGGTTGGTCGACACCTCATCGGTATCGTCATCGACTGACCAGGCCAGCTCTGGTTCGTCGCCTGGCGGTGACGGCACTTGGGTTGTCTCGGCATCTGCGCCGTGCTCGGACGCGGCGGTGTCATCCGTGCTCATGCAGGTGACGCTAGGACCGCTGACAGGCCGGTGCAAGCTGACGCACTACCGCCCGCTGCGGATGGCTTATCGCTCGGGGGACGTTGCCATCGACGCATATTGCGGTCGGGTTCTGGCACGGCGCTGAGCCCTTGTTGGGATACGGCACGCATTCAGCGGATGGGGCTCAACGGCGCTCTGGGATCCGCAGCGGCTCGGTGCGCAGCAGATGGACGGTCTGCCACGGCAGCGAATGTGTCTGCCGCACCGCCAGCGGCACTACCGGCGGCACCGAGCCAGCCGCGAGCGCCCGGTGCTCGTAGTCGGCGCGAGCGGCCAACGCCGCACGGCGGCGATGTTCACGGTCCACGACGTACGCCACAGCGGCCAAGGCGAGCAGCGGCACGAACAGCCATGGATAGGCGGCGATCGAACCGAGCCCAATGATGGTTATCGGCACCGCGAACACAACAGCGGCCGCTGGGTGACGGTCGGGCCAACTGCCGTGTGAGCAACGAGTTTCGAGTCCGCATCGCAGACAACTGTGTCTAGTCATGGTTCCTCTCCTGATGCAGCAGATGTTACGAGCGGCCACCGACATGACGGGGTTGACCTTTGGTAAGGAGACCCTTAGTTTGTGGGGGTAACTTACCGAGCTGAGGTGGTGTGCCGGGTGCGAACCGTTGCCTCGCGTGTTGGAGGGCGACCTCCGCTCATCGCTATCGATGACGTCGTGCGGGCGGGCCGTGAGCTGGGGATGCAACGGCTAAGCGTCAATGCGGTCGCGGCGCGCCTCGGGGTATCGGCAACAGCCCTGTATAGGCATGTCGACGGTCGATGGGAGCTCGAGCGCCTGGTCGGTGAAAGCGTGCTCGCCGAACTCGAGCTGCGCGACGATCTGAGCGCCGGCATCGAACAACACCTGCTGTCCTTCGGGCTGCAACTGCTGGACTTCACCGCCGAGCACCCAGGACTCGCGTCCTATCTGCAGGTCCTGTTCCCACGCGGCGCCGCCGGTACGCGGTTGTTGGCCAACGAGATGGAGGCGCTGAGCCGACGAGGCTACGCCGCCGACGCGGCGATGGTGCTGAGCAGCGCCGTGGCCACACTGGCGATTAGCCTTGCTGCTCGAGAAGAGAGCAACACCAACGCAACCGCCGGGAACCAGGCCAGCGGATTCGAGTTGGAGCGCGACGCCGTTGCCCACCGGTTGGCCGGTGATGCGCAGCTTGGTCCGGCCCACGTCTCGTTGCCGGAGCTGTCGAGTACAGAATTCGTGCGGCTGTTGCTGGCCGCTTCGATCCGGGGTCTGGTCGCGTCGATTCCGCCGGGGCGCCCGATCGCCGAAGTCGTGGCGGAATCCGCCGCGGGAAAGGACCGCTGATGGCGCGCGGGTTCCAGGGTGTAATGTTGCGGAGCTTCGGCGCGCGCGATCACCTGGCGACGGTGCTCGAAACCGTCCGGGTCGCCCCGCATTTCGTGCGGATACGCATGACGTCGCCCACTTTGTTCGATGAGGTGATGGCTGAACCCGCAGCGTGGCTGCGGTTTTGGTTTCCCGACCCGGACGGGTCCAACACCGAGTTCCAACGCGCCTACACCATCTCCGAGGCTGACCCCGACGCCGGCCGTTTCGCGGTCGACGTCGTGCTGCATGACCCCGCCGGTCCGGCTTCGACATGGGCACGCACCGTCGAACCGGGCGCCACGATCGCGGTGATGTCGCTGATGGGCTCGTCGCGGTTCGACATACCCGGCGAGCAGCCGGCAGGCTATCTGTTGATCGGCGACGCTGCATCAATCCCTGGGATCAACGGAATCATCGGAACTGTCCCAGAGGATATTCCGATCGAACTGTACCTCGAGCAACACGACGACAACGACACGCTGATCCCGCTCGCGCAGCATCCTCGGCTGCGCGTGCACTGGGCCGCACGACGTGACGAGCAATCGCTGGCCGCGGTACTCGAGAGCCGAGACTGGTCGAACTGGTATGCCTGGGCAACACCGGAAGCTACAACCCTCAAGCATGTCCGGAAGCGACTGCGTGACGAATTCGGCTTTCCCAAGTCAGAGATACATGCTCAGGCTTACTGGAGCGCGGGGCGCGAGATGGGCACCCGCCGTGGTGCTGAGCCGCCAGCGACGGCGGAAAATATTGCAGCACAGCAGATACAGGCTGAACCGGTAGTCGACGCCGCGGTCACGCGAGCTCGCGGCAGTTGGCGCGCCCAGGCGGCCGGCCGGATGCTTGCGCCGTTGCGCCCGGTGCTGATTCTCTCCGGTGTGCTGCAGGCAGTGCTCACGCTACTGCAGCTCGCGCCCTTCGTGCTGCTGGTGGAATTGGCCCGGCTTTTGCTGTCACGCGCCGAGCCGTCCCGGTTGTGGGCGCTCGGTATCGCGGCTGTCACGCTGCTCGGGGTAAGTACCGTTCTCGGCGCCGCACTGACGTTATGGCTGCACGTTGTCGACGCACGATTCGCCAGCGACTTGCGTTCGCGATTGCTGAGCAAGCTGTCCCGGCTGCCACTGGGCTGGTTCACGGCACGAGGGTCGGGCTCGATCAAGCAATTGGTGCAGGACGACACCCTGTCGCTGCATTACCTGGTGACGCATGCCATTCCGGACGCGGTCGCCGCGGTCATCGCGCCGGTGGCCGTGCTGGTCTACCTATTCGTGGTTGACTGGCGGGTAGCACTCGTCCTATTTGGGCCTGTTCTGGTCTACCTGGTGCTGACCTCGGTGATCACGGTTCAGTCCGGCCCGCGCATCGTTCAATCCCAGCGATGGGCCGAGAAGATGAGCGACGAAGCCGCTGCGTATCTCGAGGGTCAGCCGGTGATTCGGGTCTTCGGCGGTGCCGCCGCCTCGAGTTTCCGCGGCCAGTTGGAGGAGTACATCGAATTCCTGGTCACCTGGCAGCGTCCCCTCGTCGGCAAGAAAACCTTGATGGATCTGGCCACCCGCCCGTCGACATTTTTGTGGTTGATCGCGGTGACCGGCACCCTGCTGGTCGTCGCGGGCAAGTTGAATCCGGTAAACCTGTTACCGTTCTTGTTGTTGGGAAACACATTCGGTGCGCGGCTGCTCGGGATCGCATATGGGATCGGCGGCATCGGCGCCGGGTTCTCGGCCGCTCGTCGGCTCCAGATCGTCCTCGACGAGCGCGACCTCAGAGTGCTAGATCAAGCGCGCGACGTCTCGGACGGTGAGTCGGCCGGGACGGTGTTGATCGACCGTGTCAGCTTCGGCTACCGGCCCGGCGTTCCGGTGCTCAAAGACGTATCGCTGACGTTGCGGCCGGGCACGGTCACCGCTCTTGTCGGCCCATCTGGGTCTGGGAAGTCGACGCTCGCCGCCCTGGTGGCCCGGTTCCACGACATCGAGTGCGGTGCGATACACATTGGTGGACAGGATATTCGGGCGTTGAGCGCCGACGAGCTCTACACCCGAGTGGGGTTTGTCTTGCAGGAAACTCAGCTCGTGCACGGTACCGTCGCCGAGAACATCGCGCTGGCCGTTCCCGACGCCACCGCCGCACAAGTGGAGACCGCGGCTCGCGAGGCGCAAATTCACGAGCGGATCCTGCAATTGCCGGACGGCTACGATACCGTGCTGGGTGCGGGCTGCGAGCTGTCGGGCGGCGAACGGCAGCGGCTCACCATTGCCCGCGCGATACTCGCCGATACTCCTATCCTGATCCTCGACGAGGCCACGGCATTCGCCGACCCGGAATCGGAATACCTTGTCCAGCAAGCGCTCAACCGGCTGACCCGGGAACGCACCGTTCTAGTGATCGCCCATCGACTACACACCGTCACCGCAGCCGACCAGATCGTCGTGCTCGACCAGGGCCGGGTCGCTGAACGCGGCACCCATGACGAGTTGCTCGCCGCGGACGGCCGCTATCGACGACTTTGGGATAGCGGTCGCCGCGGCCCGATCGCTGACACAGCCGTTCAGGAGGTAGCGCGATGATCCGCACGTGGATACGCCTCGTGCCGGAAGATCGGCGTGCCAACGTGATCGCCTACACCGTGCTGGCGCTGGTCTCTGTCGTGGTACGGGCAGCGGGAACGGTGTTGCTGGTCCCGCTGGTGGGCGCATTATTCAGCGACGCCCCGCAACGCGCGCTGGTGTGGCTGGGCTGGCTCACCGCCGCGACGGCGGCCGGATGGTTGGTCGACACCACGACCGTGCGGATCGGCTTCGATCTGGGTTTCGCGGTGCTCGACCACACGCAGCATGATGTGGCGCAGCGGCTTCCAGATGTCCGGCTGGATTGGTTCACCGCCGAGAACACCGCGACGGCACGCCAGGCGATCGCGGCAACCGGTCCGGAACTCGTCGGTCTGGTTGTCAATCTGTTGACGCCACTGGTCACCGCGATCCTGCTGCCAGCCGCTATCGCCGTTGCCCTGCTGCCGATCTCGTGGCAGCTTGCGGCGGCCGCCCTAGGCGGCGTGCCGTTGCTGCTGGGCGCATTGGGCGGCTCCGCACGCCTTGCCCGTCGCGCCGATACCGCCGCCGGCGAGGCCAACACCGCGCTGACCGAAAGGATTATCGAGTTCGCTCGAACCCAGCAGGCGCTGCGAGCCGCGCGGCGCGTCGAGCCGGCGCGAAGCCTGGTCGGCGACGCGCTGGCTGCCCAGCACGGAACCGCAATGCGGTTGCTGCTGATGCAGATTCCAGGCCAGCTGCTGTTCAGTCTGGCCAGCCAATTGGCGCTGATCCTGCTGGCGGGCGCGACGGTGGCGCTCACGGTGACCGGCACGCTGTCCGTGCCCGAATCCATCGCCCTGATCGTCGTGATCGCCCGCTACCTGGAGCCGTTCACCACCATCAGCGAGTTGGCGCCGGCCCTTGAGAGCACCCGCGCCACCCTCGACCGCATCCATGCCGTACTCACCGCACCCGCCATGGGTGCCGGAACCGGAACGCTGTCCGGCAATGCGGCGCCGCGCATCGAGTTCGACAACGTCACCTTCGGCTACGGCAGCGGGGGCGGGGAAGCGGTGCTCGACGGGGTCAGCTTTGCACTGCAGCCGGGGACCACGACCGCGATTGTCGGGCCCTCCGGATCGGGCAAGAGCACGATCTTGGCGCTGATCGCCGGCTTGCACGAGCCGGTTCGAGGTCGGGTCCTCATCGACGGCGTCGACGCCGTGACGCTGAGTGCCGAAGCGCGGCGCGCGACAACCAGTGTGGTGTTTCAACATCCGTATCTATTCCACGGTACGATCCGCGAAAACGTGCTTGCCGGCAACCCGGTTGCCGGCGACGAATCGTATGCGCGGGCGGTAGGGCTGGCGCGCGTCGACGAGCTCATCGGCAGGCTGCCCGATGGCGCTGAAACGGTCGTGGGGGAGGCCGGTTCGGCGCTGTCCGGCGGCGAGCGCCAGCGGGTCAGCATCGCACGGGCTCTGCTGAAATCCGCCCCTGTCCTGCTGGTCGACGAGGCGACCAGTGCTCTGGACACCGAGAACGAAGCAGCGGTGGTCGACGCCCTCACCGTCGATCCGCTTGCGCGCACCGGGGTGATCGTGGCCCACCGGTTGGCGAGCGTTCGTCATGCCGACCGGGTGCTGTTTCTGGAAAGCGGTCGAGTGGTGGAGGATGGCAGCATCGACGAATTACTTTCCGCGGACGGACGTTTCAGTGAGTTTTGGCAACAGCAGCACGATGCTGCCGAGTGGCGGGTCACAGCCGGTTAGTCAACAGCTCACTTCGATCTTGAAGTCAGCGGTTGCCGGAGTGTTGGGATTGTCGGGGTCAGTCCCTTGGGCGGTACCGGTGATGGTGTACGTGTCCCGGGAGAAAACGGCCTTCGCCTTGCCGACGCCAGCGTCGGCGACCCCGGTGAAGCCGTCGAAGTTATCGATGTGGACGGACTCGGGCGTGGGATTTTTCTGACCCAAATCGATGACCGCCTGGACGCGGGCGGGCGCAGCGCCGATGTCAGCGGTCAACAACCATTGCACCTGGCTACAGGAGACCGCATGCGAGGTACGAGTATGGCCGTTGATCGTCACCCGGGCGGTCTTCTGGTGCACCGATTCGGAATGGGGCGTGCATCCCGCAGCGCCCGCCGCCAGTATTGAAGCTGCCAGCACGGTGACGATGAAACGGATTCTCACCGGCCACCTTCCTTCCCCCATCCGCGACAAATCGCTGCGGTCGAAAAGTGAAGCTTACTGCGACGGGCTCCCCTCAACGCTCGAAACGAAATCCCGCGTCCCCGCCGCGCACTTTCGATGAGAACAAACATTAGGTTATAGTCTGCGTGGTTTAGGGGAACGGTGAATGATCGCCGGTGGCGGTCGAGCGGCGGCCCAGCGGGCGGCCAGACATGGATTGGGGTTTATCGCGCAGGCAAACCCGCCGGGCCTCAAGGACTTCTACGAGTCGGCATGCCGTGCCCATGGCAATGAACCGGGCTTGTCGCAGTTTCCCGACGGCGGCGCGCCGACAACGGTGTTCGTCGCAGACGACCCGGAGCGGGCATGGAACGAGCTGGGGCCCTATCTGTTGCACGATGCGATGACCGCAGCCGCCTACCGGCACGGCGACGTAATGGTGGCCAGCATTTCGCGCGCGACAAACGTGACTCAATTGCGCCAAGCACCGGGCCCGTATCGCGTTTTCACCTCGGACGAGGCGATCGACTACGTCCGCGGCGGTCGGAGTCTGCCGCTACTGCCGCTATGCGCCGGGTTGCCGCCCGACCTCGCCTGGCCCTACCTCGAGCGTGCGGTCGCTGCCGCCGCGGAGGCGCACGTGAATACCGATCCTGACTGAGGAGAATCATGGCCGCGAAACCAATTCGAGTCGTCGTATGGGCCACGGGCGGCGTCGGTTCGATCGCCATCGATGCCATTCTGCGACGCCCCGACCTCGAACTCGTTGGCGTCTGGGTACATTCGCCCGACAAGGACGGTCGCGATGCGAGCGAGCTCGCCGGTGGCGCCCCCATCGGCCTGGCGGCAACCAACGACGCGGATGCGCTTATCGCGCTGTGCCCGGACTGTGTCGTATACACCGCCAGCGGCCCGCAGCGCGACGCCGGCGCGGTACCCGACTACCTGAGGTTGCTCGAGGCCGGAATCAACGTGGTCTCCACGACGTCCACCAGCCTGGTCTACCCGCCCGCCTACTTTCACGCCGAGTGGCGGCATCAGCTCGAATCGGCCGCCAAATCGGGAAGTGTCTCGTTCTACGCGTCGGGCATCTTTCCCGGGTTCGGCTCGGATCAACTCGCGCTGGTGCTCTCGACCCAATCGAAGACAATTCGCAAACTGACAGTCACCGAGGTTGCGCTCAACGACCACTACCCGGTGGCCAGCGTCATGATGGACGGGATGGGGTTCGGCCGTCCGCTCGACTTCGAGCCGATGCTGAGCACTCCGGGATTCATCGAGATGGCTTGGAACGCACCGATTCACCTGATAGCAGAGGGCTTGGGGGTCGAAGTGCGAGAGATCCGTGGCACGCTCGACCGTCGGCTGGCCGATCGCGACATCGAGGTCGCGTTCGGGACGATTGCAGCCGGAACTTGCGGCGCGGTGAGTACCCGTGCCGCTGGTGTCGTCGATGGCCGCGAGGCGATCGTGGTCGAGCACATCATCCGGATGGCCCGCGACGTGGCCCCGGACTGGCTGAACTCCGACTGCGACGCCACCTACCGCGTCGACATCGAGGGAGACCCTGACATCCACTGCTCGATGACGCTCGGCGAAGCTGAGGGACACGGCGCCGGCCGGGGCGCGATGGCGGCCACCGCAATGCGGGTCGTCAACGCCATTCCCTATGTCGTGGACGCGCCGGCAGGGCTGCTAAGTTCGCTTGATCTGCCGATCACCTTGCCGCGCCACGCGCTCTAGGCGAGCGTCACCCGGCCCATGATCAAGTCCATGATGGGCTTGCCCGGCGGAAATGCCCCGGTCAGCGACGACATCACGTGTCCATTGTCGACGAGCAGAGTTATGCCGCTGATACCACAGGCTGCGTCGCTGTTCAGAAAAGCCATCGTGTTGGCCATCTGATCTGGCGTGTGGACTTGGCAACCGGTTTCGTCCCGGTAATCCTGGGCGAAGGTCAGCCACAGATCGGCGTTGGCCCGAGCCAGCGGCGTATCCGTCGGGCCCGGACAGATGGCGTTGATGCGCACGCCCTTCTTCAACAGCGAGTAGGCCTGGGTCGCCACGTAGGCATTGATGGCCTTTTTGCTGAAGCCGTAGTGGATGATGCCTTCGGCTTCGTGTGCCGAGACCCAGGCATCGGCACTGTCGTAATCGGGAGTTGCCAAGAACTCCTGAAGGAGGGGCAAGTCGTTCTCCCAGCCCATACCGGCTACCGAAGAGATGAAACAGATCGCCGAGCCGCGGCGCAACCGGTCACCGTCTAGCAGCCGCTGGATCAGATGGCGATGTCCAATAAAGTTGACCCGCATCAGCTTTGGTCCATCAGCAATACCGGCGGCTGAAAAGACGGCATCGACCGGTCCGCTCATCTCGTCGAGTGCGCGGTCAATCGAGGTCCGGTCGGTCAGGTCGACCGTTATTGTTTGTGCCGCCTGGTACGTCACCGGCACACAGTCCATGACTACTACTTCGGCGCCGAGCGCCGCCGCGGTCTTGGCTGCCGCAGCGCCCATGCCGGTGGCGCCGCCGACGACGAGCACTCGCTTGCCGTCGTACCGGAACTGCTCGATACCGGACATTGTTCTCCTTCCGGGGGAACTGCAACCTGCAAGCACTCTACGTAGAACATATATTTGGTTTCAATAGCTGAGTGCGCCTACGCGGGCCGCGGGATTCCGCTAGTTGCCGGCGTCGCGGTCGGCAACGCCGCGCACCACCGTGTCACGGGCGTTGATCAAGGCTGCTCCCGTCCCTTGAGCGCGCACGATATTTTCCGGCATCCACAGAACGTCCATCACACACCGCGCCAGCATCTCGATGGAGGGCGTGTCGACGCGGATGTCTCCTGACCGGATCCCCTCGGAAAGCAGTGATTTCAGTTGCCGCATCCGCATGGTGAACAACAACCCGGGATTGGGCGTATCAGGTGGGGACTGCCGCATCCATGCCAGCTGGATCTTCCACTCGTCAGGAAACTGATCCAAGGCGTTGATGTTGATCCAGGTCAGGGCATCCAACTTCTCCGTGGGCGTGGCGTCCGACCGAAGAACGGCGGCAAAGCCGCCCCCGGCTTTCTTGCCAAACGACTCCATGATCGACCCGAGGAGCTCATCTTTTGAGCCGATCAGCCGATAGACCGTGCCGGTCCCCAGTCCTGCCGCCGAGGCGATATCCCGGATGGTGGTGACCTCATATCCTTTGCGGCCGAACTCGGCACGAGCCACCGCGCGGACATGCACTGCTTTGTCGTTGATCCCAGAATCCGGGTCGTCGGCCCACGTTTTGATGGCCGCCTCGGCAGCGACGAAGGCGCTGGAACGATCCAATTCCTCGTCGCTGTGCGGTCGACTGGCCAGTCCCTCCAACATGATCCGGCACAGCAGTGCAGCGGCCTGATCGGCCGCGGCGGTATGCCGGATGACATCGAGGCCGACGTGCATCATGGACTGACAGATCCGGTCCGCCAGCGTCGGTAGATCGATATCCGCCCGGATGTACCCGCTCCATCTGCCTGCACGCAGTGTTTGCAGCATCGCGTGCTGGACCGCGTCGGGCGGATGTTGGAGCAATTCGACCAGCTCCGTATTCGCGCTGGGCGCCTCGTAGAACGACATCTGCAGTGCGGCACGATGCGCCACGGCGCACCGTGCGATGGCCGATCCCAGATCGACGATCGCCGCAGCGGCCGGCCGTGAGCTCTCGTCCAGTCTTTCGTGGGCGATTTCGCCGATGCGCTCCAAATCGGCGTAATACCGCCGGACAAGCTCGACGAGAATCGCTTCCTTGGATTCGAAATGGTGGTACAAGCTACCCGGCAGAATGCCGGCAGCATCGGCAATCTCTTGCAGCGAGGTGCGCAGGCCGGAGGAGGCGATCAACGATTCCGCGGTCTGCAGGATCTCGGTGCGGCGGGTCCCGTCGTCGTAGGCGCCACCGGTGGCTTCGCTGGAAGCTCCCGGCTGGGCTTGGCGCAGCTTCGGTGTCATGGGCGAACCCACCATGACACCTCCACGGGTCTCAGCTCCCATCCCGGGTCTTCCCGGCAGTCGTCGTTGGTCGCCCGGTGCAGGTCGGGCCAGGCCGGGTGACCGAATGTTTGGTAAAACGCTACCAGAAGGTAGCCCCGTCACCGGGCAGTGTGAAGCTGCTGAACGCGGCGGTAGTCCGGCGGACGAAGACCCAGCCCGGGTGGCGACGAGCGGCCTGATCGGACGCAGCCGCCACTAGCTCGTTGCAGCGCAACAAAACTAGGTGACTCCGCGCCTTGCCCGACACGACGATTGACGATGAGCAGAGGGCACGTTAGGGTCTGAACAAATTTTAGGTCGCACAGCAAGCGGGTGGTGAGGTGCGCCAACTCCCACCTCGTCGACCGTTTCGGAGAGGAGTAACCGATGACCGTAGAAAAAGCAACGCCGACCACGGGAAGGCCGCCCCCCGCACAGCGAAAAGGATCGCCGTGGATCTGGGCATGGGTAGCCGCCGCGGTCGGCGTGCTCGTCTTCTTCCTCGCCAATGCCCGCACCGGCCTGACGTCCGACCGGGTCCGCAACCCCGAGGTCACCGCGTCGCCGCCGCCGCGGCCGGTGCCGGTCTTGTTCGGGTTCGACCATTGGCTCGGTGTCCTGGAAGCCTTCACGATCGTCGTGATGGTCCTCATCACGGTCACCTATGTAGTCGTGTGGCGCCGGCACCCGTATCACCCCGTGCTGTTGATGGGAATCGTCACGACGTTGATCGTCTGGCAGGACCCGATCATGAACTGGGCGCCGTTCGCTGTCTACAACCCGGAGCTACATCACCTACCAGAAGACTGGCCCCTGGTATCGCTCTCGCCAACAGTCGAGCCGTTCGTGGTCCTCGGCTACATCATGTTCTACCTGGCTCCTTATTTCCCGGGCATCTGGTTGCTGCGCCGGATCCAGGCGCGTCGGCCTGCCGACTCCTTCGTGTGGCGCCACCCGCTGGTCAGCCTGTCGATCTGCATCCTCCCGTTCGGCATGCTCTTGGACGCGGCACTGGAGATCACGCTGGTTCAAACCGGCATGTACATCTATTCCCAAGTCCCGTTCGGGTCGATCTTCGTCGGTCAGACGCACCAGTTCCCGTTCATCTTCGAGATACTGGCGGTCAACTTCGTGATGGTGCCGGCCGGGGTGCTGCTGTACCGCGACGACACCGGCCGCACTGTCGCCGAGAAACTGGCGCAGCGGGCGAAAATCTTCGCCAGCCGTCCAACCCTCGGCATGTTCGTGGTGATGCTGGTCCTGATCAACCTCGGCTACTTCTGCTATGGCGGCACGTTTGCCCTGGTCAAAATGACTCACCTGTCACGGACGGTCGCCTGCCCGTGGCCCTACCCGGAGGCCAAAATCTATGACCCCCAGGGCTTTTACGAGAAGGAGGGCCAGCCTGGTCCGTATTCGGTGGGCATCTGGTCGACCTGGTTGAGCGGCCAGCCGAACGGGCGGCCGGACGCCCAACTACCGGCCGACGACGGACGGTGCGGGCCGGGCAATGGTTGAGCCGCGCAGCGTCGTCATCACCGGTGCGTCACGCGGACTCGGGTTTGCCTCCGCGGTCCATCTGTATCGGCGGGGATGGCGCGTCGTGGCCGCAATGCGTAACCCGGAGCCGGGATTGTCGCGGCTGCGTGAAGCCACCGGTGCGCCCGACGACGACGCGCGGTTGATCGGGATCGCACTGGATCTGACCGACTCCGCATCGGTTGTTGCCGCCGCCAAGATGATCGAAGGAGCCGTTGGCGCACCCTACGCGGTGGTGCACAATGCCGGGATCTCTGCCGCCGGGATGGCTGAGGAAACCCCGAGCGTCCTGTGGGAGCGGATGTTTCAGACCACCATTTTTGGGCCGGTAGCTTTGACGAACGCGCTGCTTCCGGCAATGCGGGCCGCCGGCCGAGGGCGAATCGTCATGGTTTCCAGCCAGAGCGGTGTGCGCGGCATGCCGTCGACCGCCGCATATTCCGCAGCCAAGGGAGCTCTGGAGCGGTGGGGTGAATCGCTGTCCGGTGAGATCGCGCCATTCGGCCTGGGGGTGACAATCCTGGTCACCGGGACCTACGACACTGAGATCATCACCGACGCAGGCACGACGGATTGCCGCGACCTCGAAGGGCCCTATGCGCGTCAACACGCCACCATCGACCGGCGGGGCCGATTGGCGATGAAGCTCACCGCGCGGCCACCGGAGCGCTTCGCGGCTGGGCTGGCCAAGGCTCTCGAAGCGCGCGCGCCGTTCGTCCGGCGCTCGGTGGGGCCCGATGCACGGATGCTGTTGCTCGCCAACCGGCTACTACCTGCCGCTGGACTTCATCACATGACGCGTTTGATGATGGGACAACCCCGGTTCGGCGCCCTCACAACCCAGGAGACGGAGAAAAATGGCTGACACCTCCACGATTCGTTTCGAATCGAAGATGATGATTGACGGCAAGCTGGTCGAGGGTAGCGCGGGCACGTTCGCCAATATCAACCCCGCGACCGAAGAGGTCATCGGCCAGGTTGCCGACGCGTCGAAAGAAGATATGCACCGGGCCATCGACGCCGCCCGGCGGGCGTTCGACGAAACCGATTGGTCCACCGACCACAAGTTGCGCCAGCGTTGCCTGTTGCAGCTGCACGACGCGATCGACGCCGAGCGGGAAGAGTTGCGCGAGGAACTCATTCTCGAGGTCGGTTCGCCGCGGGCAATAACCTTCGGTCCGCAGCTGGACGCCCCGCTGGAAGACGGGCTGCGCTACCCCGCGAAGTTGATCGACGAATACCCATGGGAAACCGACCTCGGCGACAAGACGATCAGCCTCACCGGCACGTTGACGTCGCGCAAAGTATGGCGGGAGCCAGTAGGCGTGGTCGGCGCAATTGTGCCGTGGAACTTCCCCTTTGAGGTCACGATCAACAAGCTCGGTCAGGCGCTGGCTACCGGCAACACCGTGGTGCTCAAGCCGGCGCCGAACACGCCGTTCAACGCGACCCGGTTGGGCCGGCTGATCGCCGAAAAGACTGATATCCCCGCCGGTGTAGTCAACGTCGTCACCGCATCGGATCACTTTGTGGGCGAGGAGCTCACGCTGTCGCCCAAGGTCGACCTGATCTCGTTCACCGGCTCGACGGTGGTCGGCAAGCGGATCATGGAGAAGGGTGCCGCCACGATGAAGCGGCTGTTCCTCGAGCTCGGCGGCAAGTCGGCCACCATCGTCTTGGAGGACGCCGACTTCGGAATGGCATGCGCGATCGGCATCGCGCCGTGTATGCACGCCGGGCAAGGCTGTGCGAACCCGACCCGGATGCTGCTGCCGCGCTCTCGCTACGACGAGGGGGTGGCGATCCTGAAGGGCATCTACGAGAACGTCACGTGCGGTGACCCGCAGGATCCCGGGACCCTGTGCGGTCCGGTGATCTCGGAGGTGCAGCGCGACCGCGTGATGGGCTACATCAACAAGGGCGTCGAAGAAGGCGCCACCGCACTGGTCGGCGGACCAGATGCGCCCACCGGATTCGACAAAGGATTCTTCGTTCGGCCAACCCTTTTCACTGACGTGGACAACTCGATGACCATCGCGCAAGAGGAGATTTTCGGCCCGGTGCTGGCGGTCATCCCGTTCGACGACGAAGAGGACGCGATTCGCATCGCCAACGACAGTGCGTACGGATTGGCGGGCAATGTGATGTCGGGCTCGCTGGAGCATTCGCTGGCGGTGGCGCGGCGGATCCGGGCCGGCTTCATGGGCGTCAACGGTGGCGCCCCCTACGGGGCCGATACCCCGTTCGGGGGATACAAGTACAGCGGGGTGGGCCGCCAGAACGGTGTGGCCGGATTCGACCAGTACACCGAAGTCAAGTCGGTGGGGTATCCCGCGGGCTGAAGGAGGGCATCAGTGCAGCGGTTTGACGATCTCGATGACGTCGATGCCCTCGGCGATGTGCTGACGGAGTTGCGCTTTGACGACCGCGTGGTTGTCGTGACCGGAGCCGGCCGCGGGATAGGGCGAAGCCACGCGTTACTGCTGGCCGCGAAGGGCGCTCGTGTCGTGGTCGCCGATTACGGCGTCGGGATTGGCGGCGGCGGGGCGTCGCCGGCACCGGCTGAGGACGTCGTTGGCGAGATCAACGACCACGGTGGACGGGCGGTGGCATGCCATGCCTCGGTGGCCGAGGAACGCGGCGCACAACGCATCGTCGATACCGCGATCGACGCATTTGGACGCCTCGATGCGGTCATCAACAATGCGGGCATCCACGACCCCGGCGCCTTCGACGCACTCTCCATCGAGCAACACCGCGCCATGCTCGACGTGCACTATTTCGGCACACTGTTCGTCAGCCGAGCCGCGTGGTCGCACTTCGTCCGCACTGGATACGGACGCATCGTCAACACCGTCTCCGAGGCCATGCTGGGCGGCATTCCCGAGCTGACCAGTTATGGCGCGGCCAAGGGAGCGGTGTTCGGCCTCACCCGCAATCTGGCCACCGAGGGCCTCGCCCATGGAATCCGAGTCAATGCTGTTGCGCCGCGGGCCTATACCCGGATGTCGGCCTCACACTCCGAGCGGTTGTCGGCCGTTCTGGACATGCCCAAAGAGGTCATGGAAGAGATCAACGCCAGCATGCCTCCGGAAATGTGCGCCCCGGCGGCCGCCTTCTTGGCGCACGAATCATGCCCCCTCAACGGCGAGATTCTGCAGGCGGGCATGGGCTCGGTCGCTCGCATCGCCATCGTGCACACGCAGGGGCTGACCAAATCGCCGCTGACGGCTGAGGATATCGCGCACAACCTGGACACCATCATGGATCTCACCGCCGCGCGGGCAGCTGAAACCACGACGGTGGTGCAGTAGCGAGCCGACAGGTGTGCCGCCTGCTCCGATTTGACCTAATATTTGTTCCAGCATAGAGTGCGGGTGTGGGTCACCGCATGTGCGGTGTCATACGAATCTGTGGGAGGCCACCGTGCGCGACTTCGAAACGGTTGATTACTTCTCCGACGCATCGCTGATCCCAGATCCCTACCCATATTTCGACTTTCTTCGCGCGCAGTGCCCGGTGCGGCGGGATTCACAGCACGACGTGGTGGCCGTGACCGGACATGCCGATGCCCTCTCGGTGTACAGGGACCCGGCGTTCTCGGCGTGCGTGTCGGTCGCCGGGCCGTTTTCCGGCCTGCCCTTCGAGCCTGAGGGCGACGACATCAGTGCGCTCATCGAGCAACACCGTTCGCAGATCCCGATGAGCGAACACATCGTCACCCAAGACCCACCGCATCACACGCGGACCCGCGGACTGCTTAGCCGTCTGTTAACTCCTAAGCGGCTCAAGGAAAACGAAGACTTCATGTGGCGGCTCGCCGATCAGCAGCTCGACGAATTCGTGTTCCGCGGCAAGTGCGAGTTTCTCGATGACTACGCCAGGCCGTTCTCGGGGCTGGTCATTGCCGATCTACTCGGCGTCCCGGCAGAAGACCACGAAGAATTCCGTGCCGTGTTTTCCGGCCAGTTTTCCGGGGGGATCGAGGACGATTCGGTGACACGTGCCCACAATCCGTTGGAGTGGCTCGACGATAAGTTCTCTGCCCACATCACCGAACGACGGCGAGAGCCACGTGAGGACGTACTGACGCAACTGGCTCTGGCGAAATATCCGGACGGGTCAACTCCCGACATCATCGACGTGGTTCGGCTCGCCACGTTCCTGTTTGCGGCCGGACAGGAAACAACGACGAAATTGCTCAGCTTCGGGATGAAGACGATCGCTGAACATCCCGAGCTCCAAACGCAGCTGCGTGCCGAACGTGACCGCATTCCAGCCTTCATCGAGGAGACACTGCGAATGGAAAGTCCGGTCAAGTCCCACTTCCGCATGGCACGCACCTCGACGACGATCGGTGATGTTCCGATTCCGGCTGGTTGCACCGTGATGTTGCTGCCTGGGGCCAGCAACCGCGATGCGCGAAAGTTCGAGGAACCCGACCGCTTCCGCCTCGACCGCCCCAACGTGCGCGAGCACGTGGCCTTCGGGCGCGGCAACCACTCTTGTCCCGGCGCACCGCTGGCCCGTGCCGAGGGACAGATTTCGCTCAACCGCATCCTTGACCGAATGTCCGACATCACCATTTGCGAAGCGGTACACGGCCCTCCGGACGCTCGTCGCTACAGCTATGAGCCGACCTGGCAAATGCGGGGACTGACCCAACTGCACCTCGAATTCAATCCGATCCGGTGAGCGCGGATAACTCGGACAGTTACGAGTTCCTCAGGTGGGACCGTGGCTTTATCCAGCGGTTCGTCAATGCCACGGGGACCATAGCCAAGTATTGGTTTCGCCCGAACGTGCGCGGCCTAGAATCGTTGCCGCCCAACGGCGGTGCGCTAGTGGTTTCCAACCACTCGGGTGGCATGCTGACACCTGATGTACTGATCTTCGCCTCAGCCTTCTACAACAAGTTGGGTTATGGTCGTCCGCTCTATACGCTCGGTCACGACGGATTGTTCGTCGGACCGCTGGGGGATTGCCTGGCGCGCCTGGGCGTTATTCGCGCCGACAGGCAAACCGCGGTCAGGGCGCTGCGGTCGGGTGGGGTTGTACTGACTTTCCCCGGCGGCGTGTACGACGCTTACCGGCCTACGTTGACTGCGAATGTCATAGACTTCAACGGCCGTACCGGATACGTCAAGACCGCAATCGAAGCCGGGGTGCCGATCGTGCCGATCGTGTCCGTCGGCGGCCAGGAAAGCCAGTTGTTCTTGACTCGTGGAACGTGGCTAGCCAAAAAATTGGGTCTTACCCGCTTTCGGTCGGATATTCTGCCAGTCACTCTGGGTTTCCCGTTCGGGCTGAGTGCGCTGCTTCCGGTGAATATTCCGCTGCCGACCAAGATAGTGGCTCAAATATCCGAGCCGATCGACGTCGCTGCGCTGCAAGCCGACGGCTCCGCGGTCGACGAGATCGATACCCAAGTTCGTTCGGTGATGCAGACCGCACTGGACCAACTGGCTCGCGAACGTCGGCTTCCGGTGCTGGGCTGAAGACGATCCGTTGACGGTGATGCCGGGCCCCGACGAGTGCTAGCAGGCGGTGACTTGCGGCATGGCGGTGCAGACCTCGGTTAGCTCGCTAGGAAGCCCGGCCGCACTGCGTATTTCGGAGAATGCGTGGATCATTGCATCCGTCGCCTCATGAGTATCGGCGAGGGTGTGGTCGTCGGCGATGACCGAGATGTTGAGTTGGTCGACGTAGCTCCACACCGTCACGTTGATACCGCAGCCCGGCGGCAACGGACCAGCAGAGTAAATCTCGCTGACCGGGGCCCCGGCGAAGTGGCCGCGTTCCCGCGGCCCCGGCACGTTGGAGATCGGAAAGTTGAAAAGCTTGTTTCGGATATCCCGCCTCGCCAACCATCTGAACGCCGGTGTTGCGGCGGTGGGCGGCAGGTACGTCACCATTCGGCCGAACAAATCCGGACCGAGCAGTTCGTAATTTTCTTTGGCGATCGCGGCGGCAGTGGAGGTCAGTCGCAATCGTTCCAGCGGATCGTCGATGTGCACGGGCAGCGATACCGGCATACCGCTCAGTTCGTTTCCGGTTATCCGGTCCGCTGATTTGTCGGTGCTCGCCAGCACCGAGGCGACGAGTGGGTAGTCGGCCCTGCCGTCGTAGCGCAACAATAGTTCCCGCAGTGCCCCGGCTGCCATCGCCAGGACAATGGCATTGATAGTGATTCCCAGGTGTTTACTGGTCTCCCTCACCTGGGCAAGCGAGAGTGTTCCGGTGGCGAAAGTGCGCGCGGGCGACACCACATGATTGATAAACGTGGGCGGCGCCTGTAGCGGTTTGGCCAAGTCCTTTTGCTCGCCTCGTTCTCGTGAACGACGGCGCACTCGCCGAAAGCCGGAAAGAGCGTCCTTGATCAGTGCCGGCAGTTCGGCTGCTTGCTGTACATGGTCGCGGGCAGCCGCCCGCAGAAGCTCCAGCTTTGGCGGCGGCAGACAGACACCGTAGATATCGCGCTTGTCCTCAACGGGCTGTTCCAGATCCATCGCTTGGGCGAGCAAATTCGCCGATGCCACCCCGTCCGCCAAGGCATGATGAATTTTTCCGATTAGAGCGGCTCGGTGATCGGCCATACCCTCCGCGAAGTGGAACTCCCACAACGGACGGCGGCGGTCCAGCGGAGCGCTGGCGATCTCACCGACGACGCAGTCGAGTTCGCGGCGGCCGCCCGGGCTGGGCACTGCCACCCGTCGCAGGTGATAGTCGATGTCGACTTCACAGTTTTCCAGCCACATCGGATGATGTAGCCGCCCCGGAATGTCAACCAGCTTGTACCGTAACGGTTCCAGGCGATGCAGGCGGCTGCGCAGCGTGTCGCGGACTAGCTCGAAACTGAACTCACCGCCGTAGTCCGCGGTATTCACAACCGCGACCTTTACGGTATGCGTGTGTAGGTTCGGCGTCTCGCTGTAGAGGAGCATTGCGTCCATGCCATTGAGCCGCTTCACGCCCATACCCCGCTTGTTCGGTACCTGCCCGCTTTCGCGCCCGTCGCTGCGGGTCTGCGGGCCATCACCCGCCGACACGAACATTATGGCAACGTGGAGCGGACGCCAGACAAAGTTTTGGTTCTTTGGTAAGTGGGCGACCGGCGCAATGATGTGCCTCGGGCGCAGGTCCGCCAACGTGGTCGCGTCTGATGCCGTATGGCTTACAGTTGGCAGGTCAGTCGGGCGGGATCGTCCGGTTACCGCCGTCGTTGGGAGGCACATTGCCAGAGTTTGCGGCTGAACGCGCACCGATGCCGCGATACCCGGCCGACGTCACCCGCGAATGGCTGTCGGAAGTACTCAGCGATCGCGGCTCGGTAATCGCGGTGTCCACGGTCGACGTCACGGCGATCGGCACCGGGCAGACCGGGGCGACATACCGGGTGTCGGCCGGCTACCCGGCCAATCCGGACGGCTTGCCGACCACCTTTGTGATCAAACTGCCCGCGCAGGACGACACCGTGCGTGACCGGGTCACGATCGGCTACCGCAGTGAATGTGCGTTCTACGCCGGGGTGGCTGACCGGGTCGAAGTGCCGGTACCGCAGTGCTTCTACTGCGCGATCACCGAGGACGCGATGGATTATGCGCTGCTGCTCGCCGATCAGGCGCCGGCGGTACAGGGTGACCAAATCGCCGGCTGCGAGGAGCGGGAAGCGCGGCTTGCCGTCACAGCGTTGGCCGGTCTGCACGGACCCAGTTGGTGTGATCCGGTCTGGCTGGATTTCCCCGGCATTGCCTTCGCCCGGCCCGACGAAGCCTCGGCCAACGGTCTGGGCGAAGTTGCGCGAATGAGCGCTGACATCACGCTGGACAAACTCGGCGACCGAATGAGCACGGCCGACCGGGAAACTTTCACCACCACCATGGGTTTGGTGACGCCCTGGCTGCTCGCCGAACAAGACCGCTTCTCCCTGTTACACGGCGACTACCGACTCGACAACATGCTGTTCAACTACGACGCCAAGACCATCACGGTGGTCGACTGGCAGACGCTGGGCGTCGGCCTGCCGGCGCGCGATCTGGCCTACTTCACCGCCACCAGCCTCAAGCCCGAACTACGCTCGGCGATCGAAACAGATCTTGTCGAGGCCTATCATCGAACGCTCACCGGCCACGGCGTCACCGGCTATGACCGCGAAACATGCTGGCACGACTACCGACTCGGCATGCCGCAAGCTCTGCTGATCTCCGCGTTGGGGTTCGCGTTCGCCACGGCCACCGACCGCGGCGACGAGATGGTGCTGACCATGCTGAGCCGCGGTTGTCAGGCGATCCGCGATCTCGGCACGCTGGACTTGATCGGCGGCTAGGTCCTTCACCGCGTCCTTCACCGCGAGCGTGCGCAAACCCGGCTCTTAGCTCGGCGTGTCGACCGGCGACACGCACGCTCGCGGCAAGAGGGGGCGCGTCAGAGTCAGTACTGCGTAGAGCCCTGGTCGACCGCGATCTGGGCTGCCGTGACGTTGCGTGATTCATCGCTGGCCAGCCAGCACACCGCGTCGGCAATGTCTTCCGGCTCGGCCACCCAACTCGGCAGAAACGGGGTCAACATATTGGTCAGCTGTGGATTGGTTTCGGCGGTGCTGGTGATCGCGGCGACCATGTCGCCGCTGCCCATCGGGGTATTCACCGGTCCCGGATGTACGCTGTTGACCCGGATCGAATGCTTGCCCAGCTCGGCGGCGAACGCGCGGGCCATCCCGGTCACGGCGTGCTTGCTGGCCGTGTAGTGCACCATGAACGGCTGTATTTTCATCCCGGCCGCGGAGCTGATCAAGATGATCGACCCACCGCGGCCGCCGTCAATAATCGATTGCGCGCCCGCCATCACGGTGTTCCAGGTGCCGGTGACGTTGACGTCCATGACGTCCCGAAACGATTCGGGGGTGATGTCGTTCCAGGCCTGCGGCGCCGAGATACCGGCGTTGGCGACGATGATATCCAGTCGCCCCAACGTCGTCACGCCGTCGCGGACTGCCTCGCCCAGTCCGTCAAAGTCTCGAATATCGATGCTGGAGGCAACGATTCGACGGTCAACGGCTTCCACCAGGCGCACCGTTTCGGCGAGATCTTCCGGGGTGGCCGAATCGTAGGGGACACAGGACGGCAGCTTGCCCGCGACGTCGACGGCGATGATGTCGGCGCCCTCGCGGGCCATCCGGACGGCGTGCGCACGACCCTGGCCTCGCGCCGCTCCGGTAATGAAGGCCACCTTGCCCGTCAGCCGACCGCTCATGCACGCTGTCCTTTCGACGCCGCCCTGACCAGATTCGATCCGACGATCAGGCGTTGAATCTCGCTGGTCCCCTCATAGAGTCGCAGCAGCCGAACGTCGCGGTAGATCCGTTCCACCGGAACTTCGCGCATGTAGCCACTGCCGCCGTGGACTTGCACCGCTAAATCCGCAACCTTGCCGGCCATTTCGGTGCAGAAAAGCTTTGCCGCCGACGGTGCGATCCGGCGGTCCTGGTCGGTGATCCACAGCCGGGCAGCCTCACGGACCATCGCGCGCCCGGCCATCACCCCGGTCTGCTGGTCGGCCAGCATCGCTTGCACCAGTTGAAAATTGCCGATCGGCGTGTGGCCCTGGGTGGCGGTGGCCGCATAGGTCACCGATTCATCCAGTGCCCGCTGCGCGGCTCCCACCGCCAGCGCGGCGATGTGGATCCGGCCGCGCGCCAATGAGGTCATGGCCGCCCGGTAGCCGACATCCTCACTACCGCCGACCAGCGCGTCGCTGGGTACCCGGACGTCGGTGAAGCGGACGTCGGACGTCCACGCCCCTTCCTGGCCCATCTTCGCGTCCTTGGCGCCGACCTCGACGCCCGCGGCATCCGCGGGAACCAAGAACACTGCGATTCCCGGACCCGCGTCGTCTGCGGCCCGGGTGCGGGCGAACACCACGAACAGATCGGCCACTGGTGCATTGGTGATGAAGCGTTTCTCGCCGGAGATCACCCAATCATCGTCCTCGCGAACGGCTTTGGTGCGCAGTCCGGCCGGGTTGGACCCGGCGCCGGCCTCGGTCAGCGCGAACGAGGCGACGACGTCGCCGGAGGCCATCGCCGCCAGCCAGCGCGACTTCTGCTCGTCGGTGCCAAAGCCGACCAAGACCTGGCCGGCGATGCCGTTGTTGGTGCCGAACATCGAGCGCAGCGCCAGCGAGGTATAGCCCAACTCCATCGCCAGTTCGACGTCTTGGGCGAGGTCCAAACCGAGTCCACCCCACTCCTGCGGGATGGCATATCCGAACAGCCCCATCTTCTTGGTCTGCTCGCGAAGGTCCTCGGGCACTCGGTCGCTAGCCAGGATGTCCTGCTCGCGCGGGATGACGGCGGTGCGGACGAATTGGCGGGTCTGCGCGAGGATCTGCTGGAAATCGTCGTCGTCGACGGCGGCAGCGGCCATGAAGTCCACACTCCCTTCCGGGCGACGGCAGGCGCCCAAACCACGGGCGATCATATATGAAATATGATGTGCAAAAATGTCGGGGGTCCGAGCACGAAGAGGATGGTGATCAGGTGTCATTGCTGACCGGTCAAACCGCAGTCGTTACCGGTGGAGCCCAGGGATTGGGATTCGCGATCGCCGAGCGGTTCGTCGCCGAGGGTGCGCGCATCGTGCTTGGCGACGTGAATCTCGAGGCAACGCAGGCCGCGGCCACGCAACTCGGCGGCGATGATGTCGCGCTCGCGGTGCGCTGCGATGTCACGCTCGCGGCCGACGTCGACGCGTTGGTCGCCACCGCCGTCGACCGGTTCGGCAGCTTGGACATCATGGTCAACAACGCCGGGATCACCCGCGACGCGACGATGCGCAAGATGACCGAGGAACAGTTCGACCAAGTTATCGCGGTGCATTTGAAGGGAACCTGGAATGGCCTCCGGAAGGCCGCCGGGATCATGCGGGAGAACAAGCGCGGCGCGATCGTCAATATGTCGTCGCTGTCGGGCAAGGTCGGGATGGTCGGGCAGACCAACTACTCGGCGGCCAAGGCCGGAATCGTGGGGATGACCAAGGCCGCCGCCAAGGAGCTCGCCCACCTCGGTGTACGGGTAAACGCAATCGCGCCCGGCTTGATCCGCTCGGCGATGACCGAAGCGATGCCGCAACGTATTTGGGACGACAAGGTAGCCGAAGTCCCGATGGGCCGCGCCGGTGAGCCGGCCGAAGTCGCCAACGTCGCGCTGTTTTTGGCATCCGACCTGTCGTCGTACATGACAGGCACCGTGCTGGACGTGACCGGCGGGCGGTTCATGTGACCGGGCCGAGAGAAGCCGTAATTTGTGAACCCGTCCGGACACCGATTGGCCGCTACGGCGGCATGTTCACATCGCTGACCGCCGTCGACCTCGGTGTCGCCGCGCTGACCGGGCTGCTGAAGCGAACCGGTATCCCAGTCGAAGCCGTCAACGACGTCATCCTCGGGCACTGCTATCCCAGTAGCGAGGCGCCGGCGATCGGACGGGTGGTGGCACTCGACGCCGGGCTGCCGGTGACGGTGCCGGGCATGCAGGTCGACCGCCGCTGCGGCTCAGGGCTGCAAGCGGTCATCCAGGCCTGCCTGCAAGTCGCCAGCGGCGACAACGACCTCGTAGTAGCCGGCGGTGCGGAGAGCATGAGCAACGTGGCGTTCTACTCCACCGACATGCGGTGGGGCGGTGCGCGCAGCGGTGTGCGGGTGCACGACGGGCTCGCTCGCGGGCGGACGACCGCCGGCGGTCGCCACCACCCAGTGCCCGGCGGCATGTTGGAGACCGCCGAAAACCTACGCCGGCAATACCGCATCTCGCGCACCGAGCAAGACGAACTCGCGGTGACCTCGCACCGGCGAGCGGTGGCCGCGCAGAAGGACGGCATCCTGGCCGAGGAGATCATCCAGGTCGCGGTGCGTACGCGCCAGGGTGAAGAACTGATCGACACCGACGAACATCCGCGTGCCGACACGTCGGTCGAGTCGCTGAGCAAGCTCAAACCTGTTCTGCTGGCTGATGATCCGGATGCGACGGTGACCGCCGGGAACTCCAGCGGGCAAAACGACGCGGCGTCGATGTGCGTGGTGAGCACGCCGCAGAAGGCCGACGAACTGGGGCTCACGCCGCTGGTTCGGTTGGTGTCGTGGGGGGCCGCGGCAGTGGCGCCCAACATCATGGGTATCGGCCCGGTGCCTGCCACCGAGGTTGCACTGGCGAAGGCGGGGCTGCAACTGAGCGACATCGAACTCATCGAGCTTAACGAGGCGTTCGCGGCCCAAGCGCTTGCGGTGATGCGGGAGTGGGGGTTCACCGCATCGGATCGGGAGCGCACCAACGTGCACGGATCCGGGATCTCGCTGGGCCATCCGGTCGGCGCGACCGGCGGCAGGATGCTGGCCACGCTGGCGCGCGAACTGCAACGACGCCAAGCCCGCTACGGCCTGGAAACCATGTGCATCGGCGGCGGCCAGGGACTGGCCGCGGTGTTCGAACGGGTCTCACCGTGAATATGCCGCTAGACGATGTCACCGTCGTCGAGGTGTCGAGCTTCGTCGCCGCACCGTTGTGCGGTATGACGCTGAATCAATTGGGCGCGCACGTGATTCGAGTCGACCCGATTGGCGGCGCATCCGACGTCAACCGCTGGCCGTTGGCAGCCAGTGGCACCTCGATCTACTGGACCGGATTGAACAGGGGCAAGCGGTCGGTCACTATCGATTTGCGCTCACCCGCCGGCCAGGAGTTGGTCCAGCGGCTGATCGTCGAAGGGGACGGCGTCGTGGTGACCAACGCCGCGGGCCTGTCGTGGCTGTCCTACGAGCGGTTAGTCGCGCTGCGCTCCGACATCATCCACGTCCAGTTACTCGGCCGCGGCGACGGTTCCACTGCCGTGGATTACACGGTCAACGCGGCGACCGGCTACCCGCTTGTCACCGGTCCGGCTGAGCACGGCGGTCCGATCAACCATGTGCTGCCGGCCTGGGATGTGTGCTGCGGGTTGTACGCCGCACTGGCGGTGACCGCCGCGCTGCGCCGTCGCGACCATTCCGGTGAGGGCGCCAAAGTCACTCTCGCACTGGAAGATGTCGCACTTGCCACCGCCGGCAACCTGGGCCTGCTGACCGAGCCCCAAGTCAACGGCACCCAACGTCCACGTGTGGGCAATGCCATCTACGGCCAGTACGGTCAGGACTTCACCAGCCGTGACGGCGCCGCGTTCATGGTTGTCACGTTGACCAAGCGGCACTTCCGCGACCTGGTCGAGGTCACCGGCACCGGTGCCGCGATGTCCGCGCTTGCCGAAGCCCTCGGTGCCGACTTCAGCACCGAGGGCGACCGCTACCGGTACCGAGACGTGCTGAGCGGCTTGTTCGCAACCTGGTTCAGCGAGCACTCCGCCGACGAGATCACCGCAGCATTGTCGGCCACCACTGTCTTGTTCGAGCGCTACCTGAGCTTCGCACAGGTTGCCGAAGATCGACGGGTGACGTCCAATCCGCTGTTTTCCCGGCTACACCAAGACGGACTGGGTGACTATCTCGCACCGGGCATGCCGATGGCCGTCGACGGCACCCACCCGGTGAGTGGGCCGGCCCCCGCACTCGGCATCGACACGGTCGACGTTCTCACCGGTCGATTGGGGTTGAGCACCGCTGATATCGAGCGGCTGGCCACCGCGAAAACCATTGCCTGCTAATCAGAGGAGAGTTGCATGACCAGACTTGCCCAGACGGTTGGCCTTACCGACTTTCAGACCGAGATCATCGACACTGTCCGGCAGTTCGTCGAGAAGGAAGTCATTCCCAACGCGCCCGAGCTCGAACGAACCGACACTTACCCGCAGGCCATCGTCGACCAGATGCGTGACATGGGTCTGTTCGGGATGATGATACCCACCGAGTATGGCGGACTGGGGGAGTCGCTGCTGACTTACGCGCTGTGCGTGGAGGAGTTGGCGCGCGGTTGGATGAGCATTTCCGGTGTCCTCAACACCCACTTCATCGTTGCCTACATGGTGCGCCAACACGGCACCGAAGCCCAGAAGCAACGACTGCTGCCGAGAATGTCAACGGGCGAAGTCCGTGGCGCGTTCTCAATGTCCGAGCCGGAGTTGGGCTCCGACGTCGCGGCGATCCGCACCCGCGCAGCGCGCAATCCCGACGGCACCTACACCATCAACGGCCAGAAGATGTGGCTCACCAACGGCGGCAGCTCCACGTTGGTGGCGGCGTTAGTGCGCACCGATGAGGGAGCAGAGTCGCCGCACCGCAACCTGACGGCCTTCCTCATCGAGAAGCCGGTCGGGTTCGGCGAGGTCGCACCGGGGCTGGTGATCCCGGGCAAGATCGACAAGTTGGGCTATAAGGGCATTGATACCACCGAATTCATCTTCGACGGGTACGTGGCCAGCGCCGACGACGTGTTGGGCGGTGTACCGGGCCAGGGCTTCTATCAGATGATGGACGGTATCGAAGTCGGCCGCGTCAATGTCTCGGCGCGGGCCTGCGGGGTCGCTGTACGCGCCTTCGAACTCGCAGTGCGATACGCCCAGCAGCGACACACATTCGGCAAGCCGATCGCAGAGCACCAAGCTATTGCATTCCAAATCGCCGAAATGGCAACCAAGGTCGAGGCCGCACATCTGATGATGGTCAACGCCGCGCGGTTGAAAGACTCCGGGGAACGTAACGATGTCGCCGCCGGCATGGCGAAATACCTTGCCAGCGAATACTGCTCGGAGGTCACTCAGCAAAGCTTCCGAATCCACGGCGGTTACGGCTACTCCAAAGAATACGAGATCGAGCGACTGATGCGCGACGCACCGTTCTTGCTCATCGGCGAGGGGACCAGCGAGATCCAAAAGCAGATCATCAGCAAGCGGCTGCTGGCCGACTATCGGATTTGACCGTGAACGCCCCAGATTTCGCCGTACGGCCGCAGCTGTCGGAAGATGTTGCGCGCTACGTGCGTAGGCGAATCTTCGACGGCACCTACTCTGCGGGAGAGTACGTGCGGCTGGATCAGCTGGCCGCGGAATTGGGCATCAGCGTGACACCCGTGCGTGAGGCATTGTTCGAGCTACGCGCCGAAGGATTGTTAGCCCAGCAGCCGCGCCGCGGCTTCGTGGTCCTGCCAGTGACGGGACGAGATCTCGCCGACGTCGCCAATGTTCAGGCACACGTCGGCGGCGAGCTTGCGGCACGGGCCGCGCTCAACGTCGACGCCGACCAACTGCGCGAGCTCAAAGAAATCCAGGCGCGGCTGGAAGACGCCTATGCCGGTGAGGATGATGAGCTGACAGTGCGGCTCAATCACGACTTTCACCGGGCGATCAACGTTGCCGCCGACTCGCCGAAACTTGCTCAATTGATGTCGCAAATCACCCGCTACGCACCGGAATCGGTGTTCCCTGCCATCGCCGGCTGGCCCGATCAGTCGATCAAAGACCATCGCCGGGTGTTGGCGGCGCTCGAGGCACACGACGATCGCGCTGCCCGCAAAGCCATGTCGGAGCACCTGGCCGCTGGCGCGGCGCCGTTGATCGACCATCTCATCGAGCACGGTGTCGTCGACGACGCGAGCGGCGCGGACCACGGTGCTCGCTGATCGGATTTGCGACTACCCCCTGAGCGGCCGTCAATGCGACGGGCTAGACTCCTCGTGATGCAATACCAAATCTTTGTGCCGCACACTCTTGCCTTAACCGGATCCATCTCGTAGGTTCGGTCATCATTCGAGCGTGGGACCGCCTACGCGCCGACGATCAGCGGAGGACGAATGCCCGGAAAGTTAGCAGGCAAGGTCGCTTTCATTACCGGCGCGGCGCGCGGTCAGGGACGTGCCCACGCCCTCGCCATGGCCAAAGAGGGCGCTGACATCATCGCCGTCGACATCTGTCGCCAGATCGAGTCGAACCCGTATCCGCTGGCGACGCCCGACGACCTCGCTGAAACGGAGCGGTCGGTCAAGGAACTTGGACGCCGGGTCATTGCAAGGATCGCGGACGTGCGGGAGCGCCATGAGTTGCGCGACGCGGTTGAGGCTGGGCTTGCCGACCTGGGCAGGATCGACATCGTCGTCGCCAACGCCGGAATCCTTCCGATGGCGATGGGCAAGCCCGATCCGATGCAGTTTGTCGACGCATCCGACGTCGACCTACTCGGCGTGATGAACACCGTCGCCGTCACTATTCCGCACCTGGCCGATGGCTCGTCGATCATCGTCACGGGTTCGACCGCGGGCATGATCCGCGGCACCACCGACAACCCGAACATGGGACCTGGCGGTGCCGGGTACGGGTGGAGTAAGCGCATCGTGATGGAATACGTCGAGGAGATGAGTCTGCATCTGGCCCCCCGGATGATCCGGGTTAATGCGATTCACCCGACAAACTGCAACACCCACCTGTTGCAGAACGACGGCATGTACAGCATGTTCCGGCCTGACCTCACCGCCGAGGGCAAGAAGGCCACCCGTGAAGACGCCGAACCACTGTTCACTATTTTCCAGGCCATGCCCATCCCGTACGTCGAACCAGAGGACATGGCCAACCTTGGGGTCTTCCTCGCCAGCAACGAAAGTCGCTATATCACCGGGCAACAGATCCGTGTCGACGCCGGCTCGTTGCTGAAGTGGCCTAACGGACCTGGGGGATAAGTCCATCCCAGCCATTGATGGCAACGACCTCGGCAAGTGGTCGCCTTGGGGCCGGCCTCACGTTGTGGCCGGCCCCAAGGCGAGCGACGGGTAGCAAGCATCCCTGCACGTAGGACTCGGGAACACCCAACAGGCCGCATACCGCTTCCTCGCGGTGCAGATGCAACGTGGTGATGCAGGTGCCGTAGCCGTAAGTGTGCAATGCAAGCTGAAAGTTCCACACCGCCGGAAAGATCGACCCGTAAAGTGTTGCCTGGTAGAACGATTCATCGCCGGGGGTCCGCGGCATGGTGGGCTCGTAGCACGGAATGACCAACGCGGGAACGTCCGCCAGGTGTTCGACCAGCCACTCAGTGGAGGTCATCAGTCGGCCTTCCGGGCTGTCCTGCGGCATGAAGCCGGCGATGAGCTGCCCACCCACCTTGCTCAGATATGCATCGCGGTAGAGAGTGGCGATCGTGTCCCGCAATGCGGGCTCGGTGATGATCAGCCACCGCCACGACTGCTGGTTGGAACCGTTGGGCGCCTGCAAGCCGATACGCAGGCACTCGCGGATCTCGTCGATGTCGACGGTTGCGTCCAGATCGAGTGACCTACGGGCAGACCTGGTGCAGGTGAGCAGCTCGTTGATGTTCATGAGCGCCGCCCTGGTTCCGGAAAGGCGACGTCCGCGTTATCGGGCATGGCACTGATGCCCCGTCTGTCGCACACGTCGAGGACTTCGTCGACGATCGAGGCGGGCACGATGAACGTCTCGGTCGACGACATCTGGTCGAGGTGCGCCTCGATATCCTCCGCAGTCGGTGCGCTCTCGGCGTCGGCCAACCACCCGTCGCTAAGCCCGACGAACACGCGCGCGTAGCGGCCGGCGCAGGCGGAGTAGTTGCGGTGGGTGAACGTGCAGGCCTTGCTGGCCAGGAAGGTCACCAGCGGCACCACGAGCTCGGGGCGAATTGCGCGCATGAAGCCGGACTCGCTGAGGAACTTCTCGTCGCCGACCGTTTCGGTGACCATGCGCGAGAAACCGGTCGGCATAACGGAATTAGCTAAGATCCCGTGAGCTTCGCCTTCGATCGCGATCACGTTCGTCAATCCGACCAGCCCGGCCTTGGCCGCGGCGTAGTGGGCTTCCATGGGCTGTCCGAAGATGCCCGCCGATGACGAGATGAACACGAACCTGCCGCCACCGTTGGCCTTCATCACGCGATAGGCCGGTTGCGCAAGATGGAAGCCGCCATCGAGGTGCACGCGCAGCATCCGGTTCCAATCGTCGAGCGAGAGATCCTCGAATGGCACGCTTCCGAAGATCCCGGCGTTGCTGACCACGGCGTCGAGTCTCCCGAACGTTTCGACGGCAGTATCGACGATCGACCTAGCACCCTCGGCCGTATCGACCGAATCGTAGGAGGCGACCGCGTTTCCGCCGGCCTGCGTGATCTCGCGGACCACCGCATCGGCCACGCCGGCATCGGCGCCGTCGCCGCGCATGCTTCCGCCGAGGTCGTTGACCACCACCGCCGCGCCGCGACGCGCCAAATCGAGTGCGTACAACCGACCGAGGCCACGGCCGGCGCCGGTGACCACAGCCGCTTGCTCGGTGAAATCAATCATTGTGCGATTTCTTCTGTTTCGTTGGCTCGTCGGGCGCGTGCGTCCAGAAACGCGGCGATCGACTCGAGGTAGACATCGGGACGTCCAATTGACTCCAGTCCGGTGCGACTCTACGGTGGAACAGATATTTGGTCAACTCGACCGGAGGGTGGAGGTAGCTGCGTGGGCGACGACGCTGAGAGCGACCGTCTGCAGGTACTGGGCATGCTGGGCTCGGCGCTTGCGGGCCGGCCGGTCGCGGTGGCGCCGCTCAATTCAGGTGAGCCCGCGTGGACCGATGGCCAAACCATATTCATCGACCCCACGGCCACCATCCGCACGAAGGTGGAGTCGGTGGCCGTACACGCATCATTGATCGCAGCCGGCAGTCTTGACCCCGAGATCGTGCGCGCACTGTCGCGGCCGCGCTTGGCGTCGCGCTACCTGGCCATCGAGGGGCATCGCGCCCTGGCGGCCAACGCCGATCTGCTGCCGAGTCCGTTGACCGCGCTGGTCACCCCTGACCTCGCATGCCACAGTGATTCGGCAACGACGTCATTGGCCATTGCATCGGGACGGACCGCAGTCGATGAGTCGCCGACAAGCTTCGGCGTCATCCGGCCCAAGAAGGTGTTGTCCGCGGTCAAACGGGCCGGCAAACAGGTCGACCACGACAGCCCGGGACACGTACCTCGACGCGACACCACGGCACAGGAACTCGAGGAGCTCGACGACGGCGAGGTAATGAACACCGACGAGCCAGAATTTTTCACCAGTCCCGTCGGCGGAGGCGGCTTCATCGGCAAGTGGTTGAAGAAGCTGCTGTCCTCGGCGCGTCGTTCTGGCGGCAGTGGTGGCGGGCCACCCGGCGCCGATACCCCAACTCACCGCACCAACGCGGCCAACCGCGGCGCTTACGCCGTATCGTCAACCGCGTCCGTGCCTGCCGAGGACGTCGCCGATGTGGCGTCCGACGGCGTGAAATACCCGGAATGGGACGTCAATCGCAAGAGTTATCGACCCGACTGGTGCACGGTGCGCGAGACCCCGCCGCGCGTGAAGGCGTCTGCTGCTGCGGCCGTCGAGGAAACGATCGCGCTGCGACGGCCCCTCGCGCGCCTGGGGATGGGCCTTCATCGCCGCCACCGCCAATCACAGGGCGACGACATCGACATCGATGCCGCCGTGGAGGCCCGGGTGGAGATCCGGGCCGGTTCGGTGCCCGATGAGGCGGTCTACCTGGATAGCCTGCGTCGACGGCGTGACCTGTCGGTCCTGCTCCTGCTCGACGTGTCGGGCTCGACGGCCGAACCCGGCACTATCGGCCGAACCGTGCATCAGCAGCAGCGCACTGCGGCTGCCAATCTTACTGTCGCACTGCATGATCTGGGTGACCGAGTGTCGCTGTATGCCTACTACTCGCAGGGCCGCGCCGCTGTACACATGGTGCCGTTGAAGCGTTTCAACGACCATCTCGACACTCGGATCTTCAGGCGGTTGAACAGCCTGGAGCCCGGTGCCTACTCGCGGCTGGGCGCCGCTATCCGGCACGGGTCGGCAGTGCTGGAGGCCCGCGGCGGAACCTCTCGACGGTTGTTGGTGGTGCTCTCCGACGGACTGGCCTATGACCACGGCTATGAGCGGGCCTACGGCGCCGCCGACGCCCGCCGCGCGTTGACAGAGGCTCGCCGCCGTGGGACCGGGTGTGTGTGCCTGACCGTCGGCGCAAGCACGGACGTGGCATCGCTGCGCACCGTCTTCGGCAGCGCTGCACACGCCAGCATCGGCCGGCCTGACCAACTCACCGGCGTGATCGGGCCGCTGTTTCGCTCGGCTTTGTACTCCGCGGAGGTTCGTCGACGTGTGTCATGACCCGCCCTGACCGCGGCTTGAAACAAACATCTGTTCCGGGTTAGGCTCGATCGAGCGCAGCGCAGCGGGCGACGGAAGGGAAGCCATGAGTTGTCCACCGGCCAGACGAGGACCGTTGACGGCGAGGGGTTTTGACAATGGCTAACGAGTCCGGGCTCCCGGCCTACAACGGCACGGTGGCACAGGGCGAAGCGCCGCGTCCGTACTACAAGCCGGTAGGCAACGAGGAAGCGGTCTTCAAGGCGGCGTATCGCCAAGGCCTGTCGATAGTTCTGAAAGGTCCAACCGGGTGCGGCAAGACCCGGTTCGTCGAAGCGATGGCCCACGACCTCGGCCGTCCGCTGATTACCGTCGCCTGCCACGACGACCTCACCACCGCGGACCTCGTCGGCAGATACCTGTTGCGCGGTGACGAGACGGTGTGGGTCGACGGGCCACTGACCCGCGCTGTGCGCGAAGGCGCGATCTGCTACCTCGACGAGGTGGTGGAAGCACGTCAGGACACGACCGTCGTACTACACCCGTTGGCCGATTACCGGCGCCAGCTACCCATTGAACGCCTGGGCGTGACGCTGGGCGCCGCACCGGGTTTCGGCCTGGTGGTGTCGTATAACCCCGGATACCAGAGTGTGCTGAAGGATCTCAAAGACTCCACCCGCCAACGCATGACCGCCATCGAGTTCGGCTTCCCCAGCCCCGAAGTCGAGGAGACCATCGTCGCCCATGAGGCCGGCGTGAACGGCGCCACAGCCGCCGAACTGGTTCGCCTGGGGCAGGCAATACGGCGTCTGGAGACCGGCGGCCTGCGCGAGGTCGCGTCGACGCGGGTTCTCATAGCAGCGGGCCGGCTGATCACCGAGGGCCTGACCATGGTGGAGGCGGCTAACGCGGCGATCGCAGGTCCGCTGACCGATGAGGCGTCGGTAAGTCGCGCGCTCAACGAAATGATCGAGCTCTATCTGGGTGCTTCGGCCCGAACAGGTGATTGACGGGTGCACCCAGCCGTCGCTAATGTCAGAACAAATATTAGGTCGTCAGACTAACTGCGTTCGAATCGTCCCGTGGAGGCCGCATGTCCTACGAAAGCAGTGCTGAGCCGATCAAGGTCGGATATTTGATGGACTTCACGCTCCCTCCCGGTTTCCCGGAGGAGCTATTGGCCTCGTTCACACAGTGCTTCGACCTCGTCTTCGAGGAGGCGGTTGAACAGGGCTTGATGGACCGACCGGTGCAGATGATCTACCGCGAAGTGGAGGGTTTGCCCAAGGGATCGGTGAAGGCGGTGATCGACGCATACGGGGACCTTGTAGACGAAGGCTGCCTGGTGGTGTTCGGTCCGAACATCACCGACAACTGTGTGCCCGTTCGCGAGGCCATCGAGGAGCGGTTCAAAGTGCCCGCGATCAGCGTCACCGGAACCGACGACTGGCTTGGTGAGTGGACGTTCTCCTTCCCGCAGGGATCGATGACCGACGAACCGATCTTCCTTGTTGATCTGGTCGCCAAACGAGGCTTAACCGAAATCGGTGTGCTGGTCGAGCAAAACCTGATCGGCGAGTCATACGTGAAAAATCTACGAAGTGCGTGTGCCCGCAAAGGTATTCGCATTGTGGCGGAGGCGCCCATTGCGCAGACGGCGCAAGATATCAATGCTGCCGTGCTGAGCCTGCACGAGGCCAAATCGCAGGCAATTGTGCACCTCGGATTCGGTTTCGGGATTGTCTTCATCAACCCTGCGCTCGAGGCAGTTGGATGGGACCCGCCGCGATTCACCACCACCGCGTTCCAAAACGCCTGGGTCAACCCGATCATGTGGAATGCGTTCATGGGCTGGATCGGAGTCGACCAGTACGACGAGAACAACCCCATCGGGCAGGCGTGGCTGGACCGGTACGCCAAGAAGTACAACGGCAGTCGTCCCGAGTACTGCGTATCGGTAGTCAACCACGACGTCGCGGCAACCTTGGTCCGGGCGTTCACAGATGCGCACCCGCTGAGTCCGCGCGGAGTCAAGGAGGCGCTGGAACGGGTGAAGATGATGCCCGCAGCCTCAGGCGCACCGGGTACGCGAGTTTCGTTCGGCAAGTGGACCCGTCGAGCCTGGATGGGCGCCGGTTACTTGGTGGCGCGCACCCTTGATCCCGACGGCGTCAACTCGCAGCTGGTCGATCGCTTCGGCGCGGAAGATTGATGCGATGACCACAGAAGAGTCCACGTCCTCCGTCGCCGAAAAGAAGCTGCCAACTCAGCGCGGCAGCGACAAACCCAACTGGGGCCGTTGGCTTTCCGGCGTCGCGCTGGCGGCGTTCGTGTTGTTCTTCGTCGCCGTCTGCCGCACCAGCCTCGATCCGCGCGTCGCCAACCCGAATGTGCAGGGTCGGCCACGTCCCGTCGAGTTCTTTTTAGGCTGGAACTACTGGATCGGGTTTCTGCAGATCTCCACGATCGTGATGCTGGTCGTGCTGGTCGTCGTCTTCATCGTCGGCTGGCGCCGCAATCCGGGCAGCCCGGCCATGCTGATGTTCCTGTGCACCACGTTGATCGTGTGGCAGGACCCGATCATGAACTGGGCGCCGTTTGCGGTTTACAACCCCGAACTCATCCACTGGCCGGAATCGTGGCCGCTGGTGTCGCTGTCGCCGACCGTCGAACCCTTCCTCGTGTTCGGTTACGTGACCTTTTATTTCGGACCCTACTTCCCGGGGATCTGGATCCTGCGCAAACTGCAGGCAAAGTACGGGCCTGCAGCGTTCGTGTCACGACACCCGCTGATCAGCCTTGGACTGTTGGTTCTGGTGATCGGCTTCATCTTCGACGCGTGGCTGGAGATACAGCTGGTGCACACCGGCATGTACATCTACTCGCAGGTGATTCCGTGGGGATCGGTGTTCACCGGAACGACCTTCCAGTTCCCGCTGATCTGGGAGTCGTTTGCGGTCACTTTCGTGATGGTCCCGGCAGCGATCCTGTGTTATCGCGACGACACCGGAAAGTCGGTGGCCGAGAAGCTTGCCGCGAGAGTAAAGGTTCTGCCCACTCGGCCGGTCCTCGGCACATTCCTGGTGATGCTCGCCATCATCAACGTGGCCTACTTCGCCTACGGCGCATGGTTCGCCGTCATCAAGGCCAGTGGAGCAGCGACCTCCGTTGCCTGCCCATGGCCGTATCCAGAAGCCAAAGTGTATGACCCGCAGGGCTATTACGAGAAGAATGGTGCGCCAGGGCCATACTCGGTCGGCATCTGGTCGACATGGATGAGCGGGCAACCGAATGGCAGGCCAGAAGTCCAGCCACCACCGCCCGGCGAAGGAGCCTGCGCGACCCCGATCTCTTAGGAGCAGCAATGGAACAGCTTTTCGACGACCTCGACGACTTCGGCGCCTTCGATGCCGCGGTCTCCGGTGACGTACGCGATCCGTATACGGAGCTTGCGCGGCTGCGCCGCGAGGAGCCGGTTCAACGCCTGGACACTTCCGGGATGCCGCATGAGGAATCCAAGCCAGTCTTCATCGTGTACCGGTATGAGGAAGCCCAACAGCTGCTGCGCGACAACGAGACGTTCTCGTCGTCAGGCGTCATCGCCGCTTTCGGGCCGGTCCTCGGCGAACGGGTGATGCTCGGCATGGACGAGCCCGTACACGGCCGGCTGCGCTCGTTGGTATCGAAGGCGTTCTCCCAAAAGGCAATGGCCCGTTGGGAAGACGAGCTCATCGGACGCGTCGCCAATGGTCTCATCGACAATTTCGCCGCCAACGGCAAGGCCGATCTAGTCAAGGAATTCACCTTCGACTATCCGAGCCAGATCATTGCGGGCCTGTTGGGCCTACCGGAAGAGGACTACCCGCAGTTCCAGCGATGGTCGATTTCGCTGCTGAGCTGGATCCTGAATCCAGAACGGGGCCTTGCCGCGTCGGCGGCGCTGTGCGACTACTTCGCCCCGATCCTTGCCGCCCGCCGCGCCGAGCCGAAGGATGATCTGATCAGCGGCCTCGCCCAGGCCGAAATCGATGGGCAGAAGCTCGAAGACGAGGAAATCTACTCGTTCTGTCGGCTGCTGCTGCCCGCCGGCGTCGAGACGACGTACCGGGCCCTGGGAAACCTGCTACTTGCGTTGTTGTCCGATCCTGCCCAGCTGGACGCGATCCGCGCCGATCGGTCCCTGCTGCCGCAGACCATCGAAGAGGGCGTGCGGTGGGAGCCCCCATTATTGACGATCACGCGGGTCGCCACCCGTGACACCGAACTTGGCGGAGTGCCCATCCCGGCCGGCTCGTCTGTCATGCCGATGCTGGGGGCGGCCAACCGTCAGGAAGACCGCTATCCCGAGCCCGATCAATTCGACATCTCCCGCCAGGCAAAAAGCCACCTGGGTTGGGGTCACGGTGTACACGTCTGCCTTGGCATGCATTTGGCCCGCATGGAGATGCGGACCGCGATCAATCTGCTGCTTGACCGGTTGCCCAACCTGCGTCTGGACCCCGACGGCGACGATCCGCATATCCGCGGACAGGTGTTCCGCTCACCGACGTCGCTGCCGGTTCTCTTCGATGTTGGGTAGGGGTTAACCCCATGAGCGATTTCGAGTCGGTTGACTACTTCACCGACCAGTCTCTCGTCCCCGACCCGTATCCCTACTTCGAATACCTGCGATCGCAGTGCCCGGTGCGGCCCGCCACGTCTTACGGCGTGGTGGCAGTGACGGGGCATTCCGAGGCGTTGGCCGCCTACAAGGATCTAGCGTTCTCCTCCTGCGTCCCGGTTGCTGGTCCGTTGGAACGCCGAGAAGATCGGCGACGTAGACATCCCGGCCGGAACAATCATCATGCTTCTTCCCGGAGCCAGCAACCGCGATCCGCGAAAGTTCAAGGATCCTTATGAATTCCAGCATGACCGGCGCAACGTGCGTGAGCACCTGGCGTTCGGCCGCGGAGCTCACTCGTGCCCAGCGGCGCCGCTTGCGCGCGCCGAATCGCGAATCTCGATGAACCGGCTGCTGGACCGGATGGCTAACCTCACTATTTCCGAGCAGCGGCGTGGCCCGCCCGCAGACCGCAAGTACGAGTACGACCCGACGTTCATCATGCGCGGGCTCAGTGCATTGCATGTGAAGTTCGAGCCGGTGCGCGACAGCTGATACGTGCACGCGCACAATGCTTATCGAGCTACCTGCTATTCCGGCTGGTATGTGATCTTCTGATTGCTGTCGTAGGCTGCTATGCCGAGCTCCAACCACGCGGCTAGCAGCCGCTGGTCGCCGGAAGCGGCCACAACGCTGTCGTCAGTGAGTTGCTCGGCGGATGCACAGTGCACAGCGTCGTAGCCACGCAGGGGAAGGCGACCCGCCAAGTCGGCCGCATGGGCCACGACCTGTTGATCCACCTCAACGACGTCCATCTCGGACCACATCTCATCAAGACGGCGGCGGCCCTGCTGATGCCTGCGCTCAGTAAGCCGCCCCATGCGCGTTGCTTGGGCCAGAGCCGCAGCGGTTTCGACGTAGAGCAATCTCGACGAAACGACCACATCGGCGTCGTCCCAGAACCGCCGGCACGCCGCGCTGGTCGGTTCATCGATCAACAACGGTACGAACGCCGAGGTGTCCAAATAGCCGATCACCTACGCTGCTCGCTGATCAGGTCGCTGACTGTCCCATCGGTGGCCATGGGTGCGGGCGCCGGCTGCTTACGAGTTCGTGCGCGCTGAATACGGCCCTCCGAGCGGAGCTGCTCGAGCTTCGTCGGCTGATGCACCGGCACGATGCGTGCGATCGGACGTCCGTGATCTGTCACGGTCACGGTTCGCCCTTCGCGGACCTCCGCCAGGTGTCGACTCAACTGGTCACGGAGCTCCCGAACGCCGATTTCCATACCAGCCCGCCTCCTATATCGTGGCTATTTACTCTAGCAAGATTATAGCCACAAAATGGCGAGGAATATATGCGGTGCCTCGCGCCGCAGCTACACCAATTTGACGAGTTCCGGGTGTGACGGCACCGGCAATCCAGCTGTATGACGGCTAGGTCGTTGCTTGGCTTGCGCCAGCCAACATCGCCCGAAGCAGCCGAGCATCGACCTTGCCCGTCGGCCCACGCGAGACCGCGTCGTCGGAATCAACCAGCAGCCACACCGTCGGCAACTTGAACGGGCTGAGCAGCGTGCGCGCGGAGTCGCGCAGCAGCTCCACTGTCAGGGTGCCGTCGCATACCACCACCGCGCCCACTCGACCACCCTGCGCACCGGGCACGTTTGTGACGAACGCACTGGCGACGCCGTCGATCTCGCGCAATGCCCACTCCACCTCGCTGGGGTAAACGGTGGCGCCGCTGACCTTGAACATGTCGTCGAATCTGCCGTGATAGAACAGGAAACCGTCTCCGTCGAGACGGCCGAGGTCGCCGGTGGGGTAGAAGCCGTCGACGGTGAACACCTCCTCTCGGCTGCGCCGGCAGATGCCCCGCAGCGTGTGGGGCCCCCGGATCTCAATCATGCCGACGGTTCCCGGCGCGACAGGTTCACCGGTATCCGGATCGGTGATCCGTACCTCCATCCCAGGGAATGGCCTACCGCAGCTGCCCCAAGCGGATTCGGGCATATCGGTGTCGGCGGGGTAGCCGCAATACGGGCCGAAAGCCTCGGTCATGCCGAACAGGTTGGCACGCGCCCCGGGCTCGCTGCGCTGCTCGGGCGGGAGTAGTGCCTCCAGGCTGCCCGGGCGCAGAGCTGACAGGTCGGCGGTGCCGGCGTGGCGTGCCAGCGCTTCAGCCTGATCAGGCCAGCCGCGAAACAACGTGACTTGCTCACGCTCCAACAGCCGCAGCGTGGTCTCCGGGTGGGGGATTTCTTCGGTCACCAAGGTCGCACCCGCCAGTAACACCGACAGCACACCACTGCCGAATCCACCAACCCAGAAGAACGGCATTGGCAGATATAACCGGGTGTTCGAGTCGATGCAGCGACTGGCGAGGCCCGCCTGCACAGCGCCCAGCGCACTGCCGTGCGAGTGCACCACCCCTTTCGGCGGCCCGCTGCTGCCGGAGGTGAACATGATGACCATCGGGTCGCTGGGTGCGACTGTCTCGGCCAACGCGTCGACGATGCGCCCGGCGGACCCGGCGGCGTGAGGCAGTAGGTCGGTACGCCAAACCTGACGCAGTGCCGGAAGTTTGGCGTCCGACAAGCCATCAAGGTAGCGATGCCCACGAAATTCCTCGACGCTGATCAGGAACTGCACCGACGCGACCCGCAGCTGGGCCGCCAATTCCGGCGGCTTCAACAGCGTGCTCAGCGGAACCAGCACGACGCCGATCCGCGTCAGTGCAATGGCGATCCGCACCCAACCGACACTGTTGGGCATGATCAACCCGACTCGGCTCCCTTTCCCCACACCGGCTTCGATGAACGCCGCCGCCAACTCGCGTGTGGTGGCATCGAGTTCGTGATAGGTGAGCCGGTAGTTGGAGTCGATCACCATCGGCTTGGCGCCATGTTGTGCGGCGCGCATACGCACCATGTGGTCGACGGTGGTGTCAGACATCGAACATCGTCTTCAGTTGCTGCATGTCGACCTTGCCGCTGGACAGCAGCGGGACGTCGGCGCGCTGCAGGACGGCAAACCTCGTCGGAATCTTGTACGCAGAGAGCTCAGCCTTGAGTCGCCGGCGGACCGCGGCTTCGTCGAACTGCGCGCCGGTCTCCAGCGCGACCACCGCGGCCACCGCCTGCCCGCGCTCGGGATCGGGGATGCCGAAAACATAGGCCACCGCACCCCCGGTGACTTTGGTGATGGCCTTCTCCACCTCCGCGGGTGAGACATTGGCGCCGGCGGTCTTGATCGTCGAATCGCGCCGCCGCACGAAATACACGAACCCGTCACGGTCGGCGGCAACCAGATCACCGGTGTGAAACCAGCCATCGACGCCGAAGGACTCTTCGCGGCTGCGCTTGTAGTACCGCTGCATCAGATAGCCGCCGCGGATACACAGTTCACCGAGTTCGCCGTCGTCGACTCGGGCGCCGCTGGCGGGATCGACGATCTTGATCTCGACGCCGGGAGCCGCTTTGCCGAACGAACCACGACGATGTTCGGGCTGGTCGGTTTCGTCGTCGCTGACCAATACGACGCTACCGGCTTCGGTCAGGCCGAGCATGTTGTGGCGCAATTCTGGATCGGCCGGTCGCACATCCGCCGCCATGATCGGATACAAATTGCCGCGCCGCATCGATGTCAGGTTCCGGCGACTGAAGCTCGGGTGCTGCGCCAGGCCGGAGACTGCGGCGGCGAAACCGTTGGTGACGGTCGGTTGTTGGGTCTCCAGCAAATCCAGCATCGCGGCGGGCTCAGAAGCGTTGGAGCACAGCAGCGTCGATCCGGCGACCAGGCTGGCAAGCAACGCGAATGCGAATCCGCCGATCCAGAAGAACGGGGAATTGCAGAACAGTGTGTCGCTGGCCGTCAAGCCCCGGATGACGTTGAGGTTGCGCTGATGGTGCAGTAGTGCGGCATGGGTGTGCACCACGCCCTTAGGTGTGCTCGTCGTGCCCGATGTGTAGATGATGGCCAGCGGATCCGACCCGTCGACATCGTCTTCCAGCGCGCTCAATAGCGGCTCGTCAACGGTCTCGGCGAGCCGGTGGACGCGGTCGACGTCGATGATCACCTGACGCAACACTGGGGCGTGGATACTGAATAGGTGTTCGCCGGAACCGATGTCGGCATCCGACACCACGTCAGCAAGGCGCTGCGTGTAGTCGTGGGAGCGGTAGGACGCGGCGGCGAGCAGGATCTCGACGTCGCTGCCGACCAGTTGGTGGCGCAGTTCGCCGGCGGTGGCGAAGGTGGAGAACGGGACGACCACGGCGCCGATCCGCGCTGCGGCCAGCATCCCGACGACGAATGCCGGACCATTGGGATAGAGCAGGCCGACATGGGTGCCCTTGCCGGCACCAAGCGCGACCAGTCCACGTGCCAGCCGCGCCGAACACCGCTCGGCTTCGCCGTAGCTGATCCGTTCGTCGTCGCAAATCAGCAATGGGTGATCTGTCCTGGACGCCGCCTGCCGACGCAGGACTGTCGCGACCGTAGCCGAGTCACCCGCCATGGTCGCCCTGCGTAGCCGGCACGGCCTCGCCGAAGAAGCGACGGATCGCGCCAAGGTCCGGCTTACCCGACGGGGTCCTCGGGATCTCATCGACAATGGCGATCTCAACGGGGACCTCGTAGCGTGCCAGCCGGTTCCGGAGATAATCCACGAGCGCATCGGCATCCGCGGTACCCGCTTCCCGCAGTTCGACCATCGCGACGGGTGTTTCGCCGAGGCGCTCCTCGCGCCGCCCGACCACCGCAGCTCCAGCAACGCAGGGGTGGCTCTCCAAAGCGATGCGGACGTCGTCCGGCATGACCTTGAAGCCGCCGCGGATGATGGCCTGGTCGGCGCGGCCGACGATCCACAAAAACCCGTCGGCATCGATGCGGGCCAGATCCGTGGTGCGCATCCACTCGGCGGATGGCCCTCGCTGTCCCGGTTTGACCTCGAGCAGCCCAACCTGGTCCGGCCCGAGCGGTGCGCCGTCGCCGTCGACCACGCGCAATTGCGCACCGAGACTGGCGCGTCCTACGCTGCCGCGTTTGTCAACCCAGTACTTCTGGTGGTCGGCCAATGTCCAGCCCGCGACGCCGCCACCGAATTCGGTTGCCGCATAAGATGTCAGCACGGGAATTCCGTACTTGGCGGTGAACGCCTCGGCATCCTCGGCAGACAACGGCGCAGTGCCGGACGTGACGGCGCGGATACTGTGCAGGTCCTCGCGCGTCAGCTCGGAATGCAGCACCATACGCAACGCTGCGGGCACCAGCGACACCGCCCGCGGCTTGTGCCTGCGGACCGCATCGGCCCAGCGGTCGAGCTCGAATCGCTCCAACAGCACGAAAGGCCGTGCCTCGGCGACACACTGCAGGATGCGGAACACGCCGCCGATGTGGACCAGCGGCGAGTTGACGATCGCGACGCCGTGCCGCAAGCCCGTCGGCGACGGGGACCGGTCGAACTCCGGGCCCATCACGCTGTGCGCCAGCATGTCGTAGGTCAGATCAACTCGCTTGGGCGGCCCTGTTGTTCCGCTGGTCAACATGCGCACCGCAACGCCGGGCCGTAGATCAGCGTCGTCACCACGGTCAGCTACCGGCGGTCCGCTTACGAGATCGATAAGCGAGACCATCGATGTGCCAGGCGCCGAAACAGGCAAGTCGTCGGATTCGCCGAGGATCAGAGGAAGTCGCAGCTGGTCGATGTCGGCGAGCGTGCGCTCATCGCCGCGGGAGGGGTTGATGACGACGACGGTGCCGCCGCCCAGCAGGACGCCCAACAGCGCGGCGACGTGGGGCGGCTTGTTGCGCAGCAGGATTCCGACCTGTCGACTGCCGGCGAGGGAACGGACTTTGCCGGTGATGTCTGCGAGCTGGCCCCACGACATCCAGCGGTCCTCATGCTCCAGAGCCGGTGCATCGGGCTGCAGAGCCAGGACGTCGGCAATGCGCTGACTGAGCGGGTGGGGGGTCACCGAATTCTCGGCTCCACGGTTGGACGCTCCGCGTGCGCCGCCAACTGTGCGGTTCCGATCGGGTTGCCCAGTCGGGTGTAGATGAGATTTTGTTCCATGGCCGCGCGGTATGGCTTGTCCAGTGATTCCCAGATCGCTTTGACGGTGCCCTGAGTCGCCGACGGTGGTTTGGCCGCGATCGTTGCGGCGATCTCGTGGGCCCGCCCCCACAGTCGGTCGCGTGACACCACCTCCGACACCAAGCCGATCTGCAGCGCGGTGTCGGCACTGACGCGTTCGTCGTTGCCCAGCAGCGCTATTCGCAGCGTTTCACTCAGGCCGATGCGGCGCATCAGGCCGATGGGTTCCAGCGCGCTCACCAAACCTGCGGAGACGTGGGAGTCGAAAAACGTCGCATCGTCCGAGCAGATGACCACATCGGATTCGTTGACGAAGTAGAACGCACCGGCGGTGCACATTCCCTGCACGGCGCACACCACGGGTTTCCACAGCTTCTGCCACTTCGGGCTGAGCGCCTCGCCGGGGTCCTCGTGATTCCAGATGTTGTCGGGCTGGCCGTAGGGCGACTTGATGTCAAGGCCGGCGCTGAACGCGCGGTCACCGGCGGCGCGTAGCACCACCGCGTTGACTGAGTCGTCCGCCTTGACGATCCGCCAGGCCTGGGCCATCTCTTCACACATGGTGCGGTTGAACGCGTTGAGTTGGCCGGGGCGGTTCAAGGTGATGGTCGCGACCCGGTCGAGGGCATCCACCTCGAGCAGGATGGTGTCAAAGCTCATCGGCACTGCCATTCCGGGGACCGCTTTTCCACGAACGCCTTAGGGCCCTCCAGGGAATCCGCGGTGTGCAGGTTGCGCTCCCGGAATGATTCGGCCAGCATCTCGGCTTCGTGCAGCGGCAGATCCAGCCCCTTGAGGATCGCTAATCGGGTACCCCGGACGGCCAACGGCGCGTTGGAGTTCACGATGTCGGCAATCTCGTGGGCGCGCTCCAACAGGCGGTCGTGCTCGACGACCTCACTGATCATTCCGAGGTCGTAGGCGCGTTGCGCGCTCATCCGCTCGTGCTTGCCCATCAACGCCATTCGCAGCGCGATCGAGCGCGGCAGTACCCGGGCCACCCGCACCACCTCGCGGCCGGCCACCAACCCGATGCTGACGTGCGGATCGAAGAACGTCGCTTTGTCCGACGCGATGACGATGTCACCGGTGGTGACCCAATCGAGACCGGCCCCGCAGCACAGACCGTTGATAGCGGCGAGCACCGGTTTGGCCATCGTGCGAAACGGCGGCGTGCCCTCCTGCGGCGCTTCCCACTGGTCGTAGGTGGACAGGTACGGCCGTTCGTTGATCACCTTGCCGTCACCGGGGATTGCCTTGACGTCAGCGCCGGTGCAGAACGCTCGACCGCTCCCGGTCACGATGAGAAGCCAGATGTTGTCGTCGTTTTCGGCTTGCTGATATGCGGCTCGCAGCTCGATGATCATGTGCGGACTCAGCGCATTCAGCGCGTCCGGGCGATTCAAGGTGATCGTGGCCTTGTGCCCGTCGACCTCATATTTGATGGTGTCGTACGGCATGCTGTTCCCTTCGCGTAGGCGCGCCGTCACCGGCCGTGGAATTCCGGCGGGCGATGTTCCCGAAACGCTGCCAAGCCTTCTTTGAAATCTGCGGTCCGGCAAGCCAGTTCGAGGCCGTGGAGTTCCTGTGTCATACCTTGGCTCAACGTCGCGTGCTGGCCATAGTGAATGGCCTGTTTAGCCAGCCCGATCGCCACGGTGGGGCCGGTGGCGAGCCGGCTGAGCAGTTCTCCGGCGGCGTCATCGACGTCCGGCGCGCTGACGGCACGATGGATCAAGCCCCAATCCGCCGCATCGGTCCCGCTGATCTTTTCGCCCAGCAACAGCATGTGTTTGGCCCGCGCCAACCCAACCAGCCTGGGCAGCAACCACGTGGAACCCGAGTCCGGACTGAAGCCCCGCGCCACAAACGGCTCCCAGAACACGGCGTCGGAGGCGGCCACGGTGAAGTCGGAGGCCAGCGCCAGATTGCACCCGAGGCCGACGGCCCAGCCGCGTACAGCGCAGACCACCGGCAGCTGGACGGTGTGGATCAGCTCGATCACGCGGTGGGCGGCGTGCGGGATACGGCGGACGAGGTGTCCGGCCCGCGGACGAGGTTGACCGTTGTCGTTGGTGGCGACCCAGTCCGCGCCGGCGCAGAAGTCGTTACCGACGCCGCGAATATAGATGGCGCGCAGCGAGTCGTCGGTGGCGGCCTCGGTCAACGCGGCGACGAACGCCTCAATCATGGACTGGCTCAACGAGTTGCGCCGGGACGGCCGGTCGAGGGTCAGCCGCAGGACACCGCCGTCGCGGTCTACGGTCAGCGAGCCTTCGTCGGGCTCGGGGTCGAGCTGTCGACTCACCGTTGAATCCGCCCCTCCCCGCCGCTACGGTTACCCATACAGTAGGCGATACGATTGCTACTCTGTATAACTTAGCAAGGAAAGCCTGTCGGCGGAACAGCCGCTTCACCGGAAGAGGACGCGATGGTGCAGGGCAGCGGCCCCGAGGGTGCCCGGTTTGGCGAACAGCCGCTGGCCCAGACTGTCGCCGCTGCGGGCATTATCCGGCGGCTCGGTTCGCTGCTGTTGGCGTTGGAGAACTCCCACCCGACGGTCGACGCCATGATTGCGCGATGCGCCGAATGGGAACGTGAGTTCTCGGCAGTCGCTTCGCCGGATAGCGCGCCGCGGATCGGGGACGACGATGACACCCGCCGGGTGTATCTCGATCACGCCACCGACATCGGCGCGTTCAACCCGTGCTTCCCCGAATACTGCTTCGATCGGCTCGAGGCGCAGACAGCGTCGGGGCGAGTCACCTTTCCACTGGTGTACGAGGGTCCACCTGGGTTGGTGCATGGCGGTTTTCTCGGCGTCTTCTTCGACTGTGTCACCCAGCACCAGAACTGCGTTAGCGGCCTGTCGGGCAAGACGCGATCACTCAACGTGACGTTTCGCCGGCCGACACCGATCCTCACCGAACTGAGCTTCGATATCACCAGGTCCCAGATTGATCGGGGCATCACGTCGACGGCCCGGCTGCTGCTGGACGACGAGGTGCTGTGCATCGGCGAGACGAGCACACTGGCAATGACCCCGGACAAGTTGACCGGGCACCGATTCGGCAAGCGGCGAGCTGAGCAGGCCTGACGTGGTGGTGCAGCGGATTCGCCAACCACGCGTCGCCGAAATCGTGGCATCACGGCTGCGCGACGACATCCTGTCCGGGCGGCTGAAGGAAGGCGACGTCTTGCCGTCGCAGGAGAGTCTGTTCGGTGAGTTCGGCGTGAGCCCACCGGCGTTGCGGGAGGCGATCCACCTTCTCGAGACCGACGGGCTGATCTCGGTGCGTCGCGGCAATGTCGGCGGAGCAGTCGTTCATGCGCCGACGGCCGAACGGACCGCGCACATGATCAGCATGGTTCTGCAGGCGCGGGCCGCCACACCGTCCGACGTCAGTGAAGCGCTGATGCATCTCGAGCCGATCTGCGCCGGGATGTGCGCCGCCCGCGAAGATCGAATGACGGAAGTAGTGCCTTACCTGCAAGCCGAAGTCGACAGCCAGACAACGCAGTTCGATGACGTGATCCAGTACGTGCCGAATGCCCGGCGGTTCCACGAAACGTTGGTCTCTCGATGCGGCAACCAATCGATGATCCTGCTGATTGGCTCGCTGGAGCTGGTCTGGTCGGCGCACGAGTCATCGGTATGGAGCGACGACGGCGACCCGGCGCCGATGGCGGGCAAGACCCGGCGCGCCGCACTGCGCGACCATCAGCGCCTGCTCGACGCCATCCGCGACGGCAACGTCGCGCGTGCGGTCGGGCTCGCACAAGATCACCTGGCGGCGGCGCGGCGCAACACGCTTGCCTTCGGCACCGACAAAACCATTGAGGCCAAGCGGATGTCGGACACCGGCAAACCCGGCAACAACGGGTGGCCATCACGCAGGAAGGAGTCCGACAGATGACAGACTCGGACAATCGGGTCCTTTTCGACGTCGATCCGGAAAAGCGAATCGCGACCATCACGTTGAACAACCCCGCGCAACGCAATTCCTACGACGCCGCTATGCGTGCAGCCGTGGCCCGATATCTGGACCGGGTCGCCGCCGACGACGATCTCACCGTGGTGCTGCTGCGCGGCGCGGACGGAGTCTTCAGCACCGGCGCGGATATGAACAATGCCTACGGCTGGTACGGCGAGCAAGGATCCAAGGCTCGGCCCAGTCAACGTCGTCGACTCACCGTGGACCGCAGGTCATTCGGCTTCTACCACAACCTGATGGGTTTTCCGAAGGTTACGGTCGGGGAGATCGGCGGGTATGCGCTCGGCGGCGGCTTCGAGATGGCTCTGATGACCGACATTTCGGTCATCGCCCGCAACACGAAGATCGGCATGCCGGCCACCCGCTTTCTGGGGCCGGCGCTGGGCAGCCTGCACATGTTCTTTCATCGACTGGGCCCGGTACTGGCCCGGCGCCTGTTGTTGACCGGCGACATCATCGAGGCCGGGGCCGTCGAGCACCTCGGAATCTTCACCGACACTTGCGATCCCGGCATGGTCACCGCGCGGGCCCGGTACTGGGCGGAGAAGGCGGCGAAAATGCCGGCCGACGGTATCGTCATCGCCAAGGAAGCGTTCCGGCTCGTCGAACAGAGCCAGGCCTACCAAGGTGAGGAAGTCGCGAGCTACTTATTCCACGCATTCGGGACGAACCTCCAGTTCGCGCCCGGCGAATTCAACTTCGTCAAAGCCCGCGCCCAGCACGGAACGAAGGAGGCTTTCCGGCTCCGCGACGAACATTTCGACGTGCCGGAACCCCAAGCGCCGTAAGGCGTTCCGCGCGCTAGCGAGCGGCCTTCGCTCGTCCTCGGGGTTTTGCCGACTTGGTTGCCTTCTGCTGGCGAGGCGTCGACTTGGCGCCCTGCTCCATCAACCGGCTGGCATGATCCAGGATGCAGTCCAGGCCGTACTCGAAATTGCTGTCGTCGGGTGTCCCGATGTGGTGGCCCTTGGCCGTCATTTGGGCAAGCAACGGCGTCGTTTCGGCGTCGATGATCATCGAGTCCTCGATCGTGCGCGCTCCGTTCTCGGTCGCCGCGTTTTTCTCGTGCAGCCGATGCAGCACCACCGATCCCCGGACGTGAACCGACACCGCCGAGTACGTGTCGAAGGCATCCTCCGGCGATAGGCCTGCCTCCACCAGACCTGCAATTGCCTTCTCGATCTGCTGAACACCCATTCGTGCCGCTTTGGGACTGAGCGCCGATCGGATCAGGATCAAGTCGCACAGTATCGGGTTGCCCATGAACGCTTCCCGCATCGAAAGCGCGTGATTACGCAACGACTCGCGCCAGTCGCTGGCTTCGACGTAGGGCGTGGCGAACACGTACTTGCGCAAGGCGCGGTCGGTCATCGCGTTGAGCAGATCGTCTTTCTTACGGAAGTACCAGTAGATGCTGGTGACTCCCACGCCGAGGTGCTTGCCGAGCAACGGCATGCTCAGGTTGTCGATCGACACGTCCTCAGCGAGCTCGAACGCGCCGCTGATGATGTCATCGGGATTGATGGACCCGCGTTCACGTCGCTGACGCTTCACGGCGGTCGCTTGCTTTGCCACTACGGGCACCTCCATCAAGTTCGCTGCTGCGCATGCCATCCCGGCCTGCGCGGCCGTCAGGCTCGAATTTTACCGGCAGTTTGCTCACCGAACCGCATCGTTGCAGCCGCGCCGCCGTTACGATCTACTACTGTAATACCTATCGTAGGGGTTTTGATACGCGATGGATCTGGGGCTGCGCAAGGAGTAAATCGTGGCAACGGCTGGCGAGGCACGCGGATGGGCGCGCGGTGCATTGCGCGGAATCGGCGACTCGCTCTACACACCGTTTTGCGGCACCGACGGCGACGGTATCGACTGGGCTGCGTATCGGACATTGGCCCGCTATTGCGTGGACGATCTCGGGCATCCGCTGTTGTGGTGCACCAGCGGTATCGCCGAGTTCTGGTCGCTGACGCTCGACGAGCGTAAGCGGTTGCTGGAGGTGGCGATCGAAGAAGCCAGGGCCGTCAACCCGGACGTCGTCGTACAGGCTTGCACCGCGGCCATGTCGGCCAAGGATTGTCTGGACCTGACGCTGCATGCGCAGCTCGCCGGCGCCGACATCGCCTACATCTAGACCCCGATGATGGAGGCGCACGGCGGCGAGGGAGTGTTGCGGTTCTTCAGATACATCGGTGAGCGCACCGACATTGCGCTGGGCATGTTCAATTCGCCGTCTTCGGGCTATGTGTTGAGCCCGGCCGAAAGCGCGCGCATTTACCACGAAGTGCCCGCGGTATGCGCGACGAAGGAGGGCGCGTTCCGGCCCGCCGCCAGCCGACTGCTGCACGAGCTGGCGCCTGGTCTGGTGCTGTGGGAATGCGACAAAACGGTCTACCGGGCCGGCTGGCTGCGCGACGGGATCGTGTGCCCGGCGCAATTGGGCACCGCCGGCTACTTGTTCGAGACGCCGCAGCGGCGGTTGTTGTCTGAGTATTGGGAGTTGATCGTCAACGACAAGCTGGTGGAGGCGATGGACTACGGGCGTGATTCGGGTCTGGACCAGTTCGACACCGACATGGGTTCCTGGTTCACCTGCTATCCGGGCCGATCCGACTACTTCACCCATTGGGGCGGTGCGTTCAAGTACGCGGCGTCGCTGCTCGGGCTCCCGGTGGGCGACTACCCGCATTCGCGTCCGCCGCAAGCCCAGTTGCCGCCCGAGGGCAAAGCCCAGATCGAACGGGCCTATCGCCGACTGGGACTCATTCAGGCATAAGCTGACTCAGCCCTGGTCGGCGATGAGGCCTTCGAGAAGTTCGACGATGTGCTGCTGACCGGTGGCCGCCGCATCAAGCTTGCCGCGAATCCCGATGAACCCGTTGTCGACCTGGTTGAATCGCTGGTCGACCTGGTTGAATCGCTCGTCGACCTGGTTGAATCGCTCGTCGATTTGGCCGAACCGCTGGTCGACATACCCCCGCAAGTCGGTGAGGTCTTCCCGTACGGCGTTGAAGCTGGCGGTGGTGGCTCGCCGGAAGTCGCGCAGTTCGTCACGAAACTCTGTGACATCGCGATCGGCTGCGCCCGCGAGCACTCGTGCAGCGGCGGCATCTTGTTCGCTTGCCCCTACCCGCGCGGCGAGCTGGTGCACCTGCGACTCCAACTTGGTCACACGGGCTTCCAGATTGTCGGGCGACATGTTGGTGAGCTTACCGAGTTTGACCACCGCTGCTAGTCACTCGGATGCCGGTTCACGTGGCACTTTCCGGTGCTGGCCCAAATCTGACCTCTGACCAGCGACGGTCGGTTCATCGGGGGCCCGTCGCAACTTGCGAGATCCCGATATCGAAAGGTATACAGTATGAGTAATAGCTTTGTCAGACAGCCGCGAGTGGCCACTTAGCACACGCCGTCGGCGATTTCGCGTGTCATAACTGGCCACTGGGGCGACAGGAGCGTCATGTGAGTACGGCCGACGATGTGGCCACCGCCGACGCGGTGCTGTACGAGGAGACCCCGAGTGGTGTCGCGGTCGTGACGCTGAATCGCCCGAAACGGCTCAACGCCTGGGGGCCTGACATCTCGTCGCGCTTCTACGCATGCATGGACCGCGCCGACGCCGATCCCGCGGTGCGGGTGATCGTGCTGACCGGCAACGGCAAGGGATTTTGTGCCGGCGCAGATCTGGGCGGCGCCGGATCCATCGACGAAAAGCTGGGCGAGCGCGACGTCGATGTCACTGCGTTGGTCGGCGAACGCTACCCGCACTTCCTCACCGCGCTGCACAAGCCCGTCATCGCTGCGGTCAATGGCGCGTGCGTTGGAATCGGCCTGACCCATGCCCTGATGTGCGACATCCGGTTCGCGGCTGCCGGCGCCAAGTTCGCTACGGCGTTCACCCGCCGCGGACTGATCGGCGAATACGGCATCACTTGGATCCTGCCGCGGCTCGCGGGCTGGGGCGTGACCATGGATCTGCTGCTGAGCGGACGGACGTTTCACGCTGAAGAGGCCCACGAACTCGGATTGGTCAAGGAAGTGGTCGCACCCGAACAGCTGATGGCACGCGTCATGGAGTACGCCGAAGACATCGCGCGCAACTGTTCACCGGCGTCGCTGGCCGTGATCAAGCAACAGGCCTACGGAGACGCGCTGCGCGACGTGGCCGACGTCAGTGCGCGTGCGGAAACGCTGATGCACGAGTCACTGTTACGGCCCGACGTCATCGAAGGCATCACCAGTTTTCTGGAGAAGCGGCCGCCGAAGTTTCCGCCGCTGGCGACCTGAGCCGAGAGGATCATCATGACCGCGTTGGGCTACCAAGCCATTGACGTCGACAACCACTACTACGAACCGCTCGACTCGTTCACCCGGCACCTGGACAAGGAGTTCAGGCGCCGGGGTGTGCAGATGGTCAGCGACGGTAAGCGCACCTGGGCGTTGATGGGTGAGCGCATCAACCACTTCATTCCCAACGTCACGTTCGACCCGATCATCGTGCCCGGCTGCCTGGATCTGTTGTTCCGCGGGGAGATTCCGGAAGGCGTGGACCCGGCGTCGCTGATGAAGGTCGAGCGGCTCGCCGAGCACCCGGAGTACCAGAACCGCGATGCGCGTATCGCGGTGATGGACACCCAGGGCATCGAAACGGTCTTCATGCTGCCCACTTTCGCGTGCGGTGTCGAGGAAGCGCTCAAACACGACATCGAAGCGACGATGGCCTCGGTCCACGCGTTCAACCTGTGGCTCGACGAGGACTGGGGGTTCGACCGGCCTGATCACCGGATTGTCGCGGCTCCGATCATCTCGCTGGCCGATCCGGACAAGGCCGTCGAGGAAGTCGAGTTCGTGCTGGCGCGCGGCGCCAAGATGGTGCTGGTGCGGCCGGCGCCGGTGCCCGGGGTGGTGAAGCCGCGCTCGCTGGGCGATCGCAGCCACGACCCGGTGTGGGCCCGGTTGGCGGAGGCCGGTGTGCCGGTGGGTTTTCACCTGAGCGACAGCGGGTATCTGGCAATCGCCGCGCTGTGGGGCGGCAAGGCGACCTTCGAGGGGTTCGGCGCCAAAGATCCGCTGGATACGGTGCTGCTCGACGATCGCGCAATCCACGACACCATGGCCTCGATGATCGTGCACGGGGTATTCACCCGGCACCCGAAGCTGAAGGCGGTCAGCATCGAGAACGGCTCGTACTTCGTGTACCGGCTGATCAAGCGGCTCAAGAAGGCCGCCAATAACCAGCCGCGTTATTTCCCGGAGGACCCGGTGGAGCAGTTGCGCAACAACGTCTGGATTGCTCCGTACTACGAGGATGATGTGCCGCTGTTGGCCGACACCATCGGGGTGGACAAGATTCTGTTCGGCAGTGACTGGCCGCACGGGGAAGGCCTGGAATCGCCGCTATCGTTCACCGACGAACTGGCTGGCTTCAGCGACGGCGATATCCGAAAGATCATGCGGGACAACGCCTTGGATTTGCTCGGAATAAAGGTTGGGTCGGCAGCGTAGCCGATCACGCGCATGAGTGAATGGACCATAGGCGCGGTTCTGAACGCCATCGCCGACGTCATTGGCGACCGGACGATGACGGTGTGTGGGGGCCGCCGCAGCACCTTCGCCGAGTCCGCGGATCGCACCCGTCGGCTCGCGAACTTCCTTGCCGGTCGAGGTCTTGGCGCCCACCGGGAACGGGATAGCCTGCGGAATTGGGAATGCGGGCAAGACCGTGTTGCGCTAGTCATGCACAACGACCTCTACACCGACATGGTGATCGGGTGCCTGAAGGCCCGCACCGTTCCGGTCAACGTCAACTACAACTACACGCCGCGTGAGGTCGCCGAACTGCTGGAATATCTGCGCCCCAGCGCGGTCATCTACCACCGCTCACTCGGCGCCAAGTTCGCCGGAGTGCTGCCACCGGACGGTGCAGAGGTGCTGGTGTCGGTCGACGACGGCAGTGTGGCACCGCAACTGCCCGGTGCGGTCTCGCTGGATGATGCACTGGCACAAGGCGGTACTGATCAGAACGTGACGGTGTCGCCGGATGATCTGCTGATGATCTGCACCGGCGGCACCACCGGTCGCCCCAAGGGTGTGCTCTGGCGACAGTCCGACATCTACGTGTCGTCGATGGTGGGCGCCGATCACGACTCCGTCCACGAGATCCACGACAAAGTGCGTGGTCCGGCCGCGGCGCCGTGGTTTGCCGTCTCGCCGTTGATGCACGCGGCCGGGATGTGGACGGCTTTCTCGGCGATCATGGCCGGCACTACTGTGGTGCTCTACGACACCGGAAAGAAACTCGACCCGCGTTCGGTCTGGCAGACCGCCGAACGCGAGAAGGTCGGTCTGATGACCATGGTCGGCGACGCCTATGCCGCGCCGTTGGTCGACGAGCTACGGCGTGGCTGCTACGACTTGTCGTCGCTGTATGCGATCGGAACAGGCGGTGCGGCAACCAATCCGCAATACCAACGGGCGCTGCTGGAATTGCTGCCCCAGATCACGCTCATCAACGGATACGGCTCGTCGGAAACCGGGAACATGGGGTTCGGGCACAGCCGGCGCGACACTCGAACCGACACCTTCATACTGCGCGAGGGTGGGCTGGTGCTGTCCGAAGACTACAGCCACTTCGTTGCGGCCGGCGAGCCCGGGGTGGGATGGGTCGCCCGGGAGGGGCGAATTCCGTTGGGCTACTTCGACGATCCCGGCGCCACCCGGAAGACCTTTCCCGAGGTCGACGGTAAGCGGGTGGTGATATCGGGTGATCGCGCTGCTTTGGAGCCCGACGGCACGTTGCGGTTATTCGGCCGCGACTCGCTGGTGGTCAACACTGGTGGTGAAAAGGTTTTCGTCGAGGAGGTCGAAGAAGTGCTGCGCGCGCACCCAGCGATCGCCGATGCGTTGGTGGTGGGTCGCCCCAGCGACCGCTGGGGCGAAGAACTCGTGGCCCTGGTGCAACTGCGGGCCGGAGCTGAGACGGCCCATGAGACGCTGCACAGCCATTGCACGTCGCAGCTGGCGCGATTCAAAGCGCCCAAAGAGTTTATCTTCGTCGAGCGCGTCCAGCGATTGGGCAACGGAAAGGCCGATTACCGTTGGGCGAAAAGTCGGGCGACCGAGCCGGCTGTAGAAAGGGCTGGGCTGCCGACATGAAAACAATCGATTGCCTCGTCAACGTTCACTTCGGGGAGACCGAGAAACAGCCGACTTGGATGCTCAAGGTCCGCGACGACTACTTCAAGGGCCCGGAGTCGATGTTCGCGCCCGTCGAGCTGTCGGAGTTGCTCGACGAAATGGACGAGCAGGGTGTCGCCAAGGCCATCCTGATGGACAACCTGGCCAAGCCGTCGACCACCGCCCGCAAGTTCGTCGAAGATAAGCCGGATCGGTTCGCGCTGGCGATCGGCGGCGTCAACCTGCTGCGGCCGATTCCGTCGCTGCGTGAGCTCAGCGCCGTCGTTACCGACTTACCGGTCGCGTATGCCGCTGTGGGACCCAGCTTTTGGGGCGATGGGCAGTATCCGCCCAGCGATGCCGTCTACTATCCGCTCTACACGAAGTGCGCTGAGCTGGGGCTACCGCTGTGCATCAACACCGGTATCCCGGGGCCGCCGATCCCCGGGGAGGTGCAGAACCCGATGCATCTCGACCGGGTGTGCGTACGCTTCCCCGAGCTCAAGCTGTGCATGATTCACGGCGCTGATCCGTGGTGGGACATCGCGATCCGGCTGCTGATCAAATACGCGAATCTGCGGCTGATGACGTCGGCGTGGTCGCCGAAGCGGCTGCCCGAGAGCCTGTTGCACTACATGCGGACTCGCGGAGCCGGCAAGGTGATCTTCGGCTCGGACTGGCCGGTGCTCAAGATGCGCCGCGTCGTCCCCGAAGCTCTCGCGTTAGATCTGCCGGGCGAGGTGCTCGAGAACTACCTCTACAACAACGCACACGAATTCTTCTTCGGTGGCCAGGAGGAGCGCTGACCATGGACCGCTACGAACTGCGCAGGTTCGACTACAGTCTGACCGAGGATCATCAGTCCTTGCAGACCGCGTACAAGGACTTCTTCAAAGCACACTGCTCGATCGAAACGGTGCGCGCCGCCGAGGAAACCGGATTCGACAAGAGCCTGTGGGAGCGGTTGTGCGGCATGGGTGCAACGACCATGGCGCTGCCGGAAGCCGTCGGCGGCGACGGAGCGACACTGGTCGATTTGACGTTGGTGGCCGAGGAGATCGGCCGCTCGCTGGCGCCGGTGCCGTGGATCGATCAAGTCTGCGCGGCCCGGCTGCTGGCCCGATTGGACGCGGCCGAACCCGATGTCGTCAACGGCCGGCAACTCGCGGCGTTGGACCCACAGCACGACACCCGCTCTGGAGCTCGGCTCATCCCGACGGGGTCGATCGCCGACCAGATCATCGTGCGCGACGGTCAAGACGTGGTACGGCTAACTTTTGCCACCCGCCCGACAAAGGTGGACAACATCGGGAGGCTGCCGATGGCGTGGGTCGACCCGGCCGCCGCGGATAGCCGCACCGTGCTTGCCAGAGGACCGGATGCGTTGGCCGAATACCAGCGGGCCCTTGATGAGTGGCGGCTTTTGACGGCTGCGGCGCTGGTCGGCCTGGTCGAGGAGACGATGAACATCGCGGCAGAATTCGCCAAAACCCGATATACGCTCGGTGTGCCGATCTCGACCCTGCAGGGCATCTCACATCCGCTGGCCAACATCGCGATCACTGTGCAGGCCGGCCGCAATCTGGCTCGGCGCGCGGCATGGTTCTTGGACAACGAGCCCGACGAGCGCCCGGAGTTGGCACCGTCGGCGTTTGTGTTCATGGCCGAGGAGGCGGCCAAAGCCGCGACGATGGCGGTGCACATCCAAGGCGGCCTCGGGGTTTCTGCGGAGGCGGCGGCGACGGCCTATCTGGTGCGTGCCCGCGGGTGGGCGCTGGCCGGCGGGGACCCCGGCGCCAGCGCCACCTACATCGGTGAGCTGGTTGCCGCGCGTGAAAGCCGTTCCGGGAAGGAGGCATAAGTGGATTTCTCTCGAGTCACGTTGACCGACAACGACCAGGCCTTCCTCGACGAGGCCCGCGATTTCCTGCGCACACATGTGACTGAAGACGTCAAACGCCGCGACCGCGAAACCGGTGACAACTTCGACGAAGGCGTGCACCTGGCTCTCGGTGCCGCCGGCTACCTCGAACGCGAATGGAAGCCGCATACCGAGGGCGGTTTCAGCAGGGTGCAACGCCGGATCTGGGAGCTGGAGAAGCGACGTGCTCACGTGCCGTGGGTAACCTGGGGCACCACGTCCATGGTGGCTCGGTCGGTGGCGACGTTCGGCTCTGCGGAACTGCGCGATGACGTACTGCCCGGGGTGTTCAGCGGGCATGTCCGGCTATGCCTGGGCTACACCGAACCCGAGGGTGGTTCCGACGTGGCCACCTGCAAGACCCGCGCGGTGCGGGAGGCAGATGGGTCGAGCTGGGTCATTAATGGCTCCAAGATGTTCACCACCGGTGCACACAACTGCCAGTACGTGTTCCTCATCACCAACACCGATCCCGAAGCGCCGAAACACAAAAGCCTGACGATGTTTCTGGTTCCGCTGAATTCGCCGGGTATCGAAATCCAGGGCATCCGCACCGTCGACGGGGACCGCACCAACATCGTCTACTACAGCGATGTGCGCGTCGACGACAAGTACCGGCTCGGCGATGTCAATGGCGGGTGGACGGTGCTGCGGGAACCGCTGAACGTCGAGCACGGTGCGGTGGCGGCGGCGCCCGACGGGCTGCAGGATGTGTCGATCATGATGCACCAGGCCGGTTTCATGGCCGACGCCCTCGACAAAGCCGCTGGCAAGGCCGCCGAGCAGGATCCCAACGGGCGCAGTCTGGTCGATGATCGTTCGGTGGCATACCGGTTGGGCCGTAGCGCCGCACGCATGGAGGCGGCGCTGAGCGCGCCGAGCATCTTCGGACGTGTGGCGCTCGCCCAGACGATGCGCGACATCTCGCCGGACCTGATGGACATCCTGGGTACCGCAGCTGCGCTGCCGATCGGTACTGACCGCGCCGCCGACGACGGCGCTGCCGAATATGTGTACCGGTTTGCGCCGCTGGTGGGTATCTACGGTGGCACGCTGGAGGTGTTCCGCAATATGATCGCCCAGCATGTCCTCGGCCTGGGCAGGCCGGCCTACGGAGCGTCATAGCACCCCTTTTTTGGCGCGAGCGTGCGTGTCCCCGGCCGACACGCCGAGCTAATCCCCGGGTTTACGCACGGTCGCCGCGAAAGGCATTCACGCGATCGCGCCTGACTCCTTGAGTTCGGCGATGCGGTCCCAATCCATCCCGAGTTCCATCAGCACGACCTCGGTGTGCTCCGACGCTTGCGGCGCCCGCGTCGTCACCAGCGGCTCATGATTGAACTGAACCGGCCCGCGAACGACTTTGAACGGCTTTCCACCGCTGGCCAATTCGACGTCGGCGACCATGTCGTTGGCGATCGCCTGCTCATCGGCGGCAAGATCAATGAGACTTTGGAATGGCGCCCATTGGCCCTTCATCGTCTTCAGGTGCTGTCGCCAGTAGTCAAAAGTCTTGCCGGCGAAGGCCTTCGCTATGAGTTCGGTGGCCGCGTCGGCGTTTTGTATCAGTGGAAGCACATCCGCGAAGCGAGCATCATCAGCCGCCTCCGGGATGCCAAGGTGCTCAAAAGTGTCGCGGATCAAACCGGTCGGACTGATGATGCACAGGTTGATCGTGCCGCCGTCAGAAGTCAGGTAGTTGCCCATGAAGGGATTCACCGACGGCGCGGCAGATCCCGGCATGGGGCTACGCATCACCTCTCCGGTTTCCATACCTTGTGTCACACTCGCGCCCGCGGCCCACCAGGCCGTGCTCAGCAACGACACGTCCAACTCCAAAGCTTCGCCCGTCCGCTCACGATGCAGCAACGCGGCCGAGATACCGCCGGCAATGAACATGCCGCCGATGGAATCGCCAAAGGCCGGAATACCCTGTCCCAGTGCGCCGCCCAGTTCCTCGGGCGTCAGTGCGTATCCAACCCCGCTACGTGTCCAGAATGCCGTCCCGTCATAGCCGCCGACGTCACGCTCGGTCCCCTTGTCGCCGTATGCCGAACCGCGGGCATACACAATGTTGGGGTTCGCTGCGCGGATGTGCGCCACATCGAACTTGTTCTTCTCCCGCTGCGCGGGCATGTAGTTAGTCAGGAAAACGTCGGAGATCTTTGCCAGTTCATAGAGCACTTCCTGGCCGCCCGGCGTGGATACGTCAATTCCGACGCTGCGCTTGCCCCGATTGGGATGTTCCATCAATGGATGCCGGTCCGGGTCGATTTGGATACCACCCATATTCAGGAAGCCGCGCTGGGTGTCACCGCGCACCGGGTGCTCGACCTTGATGACGTCGGCGCCCCAGTCGGCGAGGATGGCGCCGGCCGCCGGAACGAACGTGAACTGCGCTACTTCCAGGACCCGGAAGCCCTCCATGACCTTGACCATTTTCGGCACGTTACTTGGCATCGAAGGTCACCGGAAGAGCGGTGGGCGAACGGAACGGCTGGCCGTGGATGTGCGGATCGTCGTCGACGACGAGCGTGATGTCGGTCGCCCGGTTCAGTAGGCATTCCAATGCAACTCGAGTTTCCATCCGTGCCAGATGCAGGCCCAGGCAGGTATGTTCACCTGCGGCGAACGAGATGTGCGGCATGTGTGGGCGAAAAATGTCGAACTTGTCGGGGCGCTCCCAGCGGTGTTCGTCCCGGTTCGCCGAACCGATGCACACGTCGACGACCGATCGCGCGGGTATTTTGACCCCTTCTAGTTCGGTGTCTTCGCTGGTGAACCGCTGCACGGTGGTCAGCGGTGTTTCGAAGCGAAGACCCTCCTCGATCGCCTTCGGGATCAACTCGCGGTCCGCCTGCACCGCGGCGAACTGCTCTGAGTGGGTGAGCAACAGGAACAGCAGGTTTCCCGAGGAGCGATAGGTGGTTTCCAGCCCAGCGGGCAGCAGCAACCTCAGAAACGAGTAGATGGCTTCGTCACTGAGCTTTTCGCCGTCGATCTCTGCGGTGACCAGGTCGCCGATGATGTCGTCGGTCGGCCTGGCTTTGCGTTGTTCGATCTGTTCGAGAAAGTAATCCTTCAACGCCGTCGACGCCTCGAAGGCGCGTTCGTAGTTGACGGTGTAGCTGATCAGTTCGACCGCGCGTCGGTGAAACATCGGCAGGTCTGCCTCCGGCAAGCCCAAAAGCTTAGCGATGACCCGGGTGGGAAATTCGAACGTGAACTGCCCGACGAGGTCGGCTTCGCCGGCGTCGATGAATTCGTCGATGAGCGCATTGCAGATCGGCCGCACGATCGTGGGCTCCCAGCGTGCGAGGTTCTTGGACTTGAATGCCGCTGAAACCAGATTCCGGTGGTCGCGGTGCTTCTTGCTCCCCATTGCCAGGATGGTCGGACCCATGAATAGGCCAATGGTCGTGTCGTACATTGCCGAACTGAACACCTGGCCGTTGCGGAATGCCTTGTTCACCGCGTCGAAGGACATCGCGGCGAAGGACCGCTTGGGCCGTAGCGAATCGGGGGTCTTGGAGTAATCCATCACCGTTCCGGCGAACACCCCGGCCTCTTGACGCTGCCGGAGGAAGTACGGGTACGGGTCACGAAGGTAGCCGGCAGGCTTGTCGACGGCGACCGCCTCGTGAAGTTGACTTTCCACAGCTGCTCTCCGGCTCGGCCAAACGCTCGTACTGTAAATATTACAGTAGACTACGCCAGACCCGGGCGGCTGTCGTAAGCTGTGCATTCATGAGCTCAGTCGACGAACGGATCGGCAACTCCGTCGCGCAGCATCAGGCCGGGCTACAGGCGATCCTGGAAAGCCAGCGGCAAGCATTCCTGGCCGAGGGGCCGCCCAGCGTCGCCGTGCGGCGTAACCGGATCGATCGGCTGATGGCGTTGCTGCTGGACAACAGCGACGCGTTCATCGACGCCATGGCCGCCGATTACGGCACCCGGTCCAAGGCGGCATCGTTGTTCACCGAAATCGTCGGCATCATCTCGGTTGTCGAGCACACCAGAAGCCATGTGGCGCAATGGATGCGCCCAGCCAAACTGATGCGGGCCGCGCGGATATCCGGGTTGCGAGCGGAGGTGCAGCCCACCCCACTGGGTGTCGTCGGCATCATCGGACCGTGGAACTTCCCGGTCAACCTGGTGGTGCTGCCGGCATCAGCGGCGTTCGCGGCCGGTAATCGGGTGATGATCAAGATGTCGGAGATCACTGCACACACCGCGGAATTGATGAAGGCCACCGCACCGAGGTACTTCGACGTGGCCGAACTCGATGTTGTGACCGGTGGCCCAGACGTTGCGGCCGCCTTCTCTGCATTGCCGCTCGATCATCTGTTCTTCACCGGTTCGCCGTCAGTGGGCGCGCTGGTGCAGCAAGCGGCCGCACAAAATCTGGTGCCGGTGACGCTGGAACTCGGGGGCAAGAATCCGGTGGTCGTCGCGCCGGGCGCCGATGTCCGGCGCTCGGCGGCCCGCATCGCGCGCGGCCGGATGGTCAACGGCGGCCAGGTGTGCGTCTGCCCCGATTACGTGTTGGTGCCCGACGACCGGATCGCGGCATTCGTCGATACCGCGCGCGAGACGCTGCGCGGCATGTTCCCGAGCATCGTCACCAACGACGACTACTGCTCAAGCGTCAACCAAGCCAATTTCGACAGGGTCGTGGGGCTCATCGAGGATGCACGAATCCACGGGGCGCATGTGGAAACGATTGCCCCCGAGGATGAGTCAGTGCCCGACCGGGCGACTCGCAAGATCGGGCCCACCATCGTGCGCGGCATCGACGACCGCATGAAGATTGCGCACGAGGAGACTTTCGGCCCAGTGCTTGCCGTCAAGGGATACTCCGAGCTGGGTGAGGCCATTGACTACATCAACCAACGGCCGTCGCCGCTGGTGGCCTACTGGTACGGTCCCGACGACGACGATTTCCGAACCTTCGTCCGCAACACTCGCAGCGGCGGGGTTGCGCGTAACGACTTTGCCGCGCAAATGATTCCGTCAGCGGCGCCATTCGGGGGAGTGGGCCGCAGCGGGATGGGTGCTTACCACGGCAAGGCTGGCTTCGACACGTTCAGCCACTACCGCACCGTGGTCGGCAACGATCTGCCGTTCAGCATCACCGGAACTGCGGCCCCGCCGTTCGGCATGCCGTTGCGGCTCGGCGCCAATGCGGCGATGCGGATCGCCCGGATGCGCACCCGTCGGCGGCTCAAGCGCCGGGGTGGCCCCTCGGCCTGACCAGTCGTGCACCGAGCTCGTCCGGGGGTACGTGATGCTCTTCGGTGCAGCGGATTTCGACTGCTGCCTCGGCGCCGCAGCCCAGATGGGTGAGGCGTAGCCGGGCGCGGTTAGGCAGGTGGCGTTGCCCCCACTGGAACATCGCCCAGACCACCGGCATGAAATCGCTGCCGGCTTCAGTGAGGACGTACTCGTCGCGACTGCGCTGACCCGGCTCGCGGTAGGGCTGCCGGGCCAGCAACCCAAGGTCGACCAGTTCCGCCAAGCGAGCTGAGGTCGCAGCCTTGGTGATGCCCACCCGGCGGGCGAAGTCGTCAAAGCGAGTGGTGCCGTAGTAGGCCTCGCGCATGATCAGCATCGCCGATTTGGTTCCGACGGCCGCCATGGTCTTTTCAATCGGGCACTCGCCGACCGCGGACCAAGCTTCGCGGTCGACGAGCGACCCTTGCAGGAATGTCATCTAACTCACCTCCAACCTGGGTTGCCTCTACTGTACCTAGGAGTGTATACCTGAGTATAGCGAAGAATACTCAGGGCGTTAAACGCGAGGAGAAGTGATGACCGCTTATCAGGGCCGCGACGCGGTAATCGTCGGCGCGGTACGCACCCCGATCGGCAAAGGCAAGCCCGGTGGGGCGTTGCACGGTGTCCTGCCGGCCGACCTGCTGGCGCACAGTCTGCGCGAGTTGGTGGCGCGCACCGGCATCGACCCGGCGCAGATCGACGACGTCATCGCCGGCGCCGTCACCCAGGTGGGCGACCAGGCTGTCAACATTGCCCGGAATGCCCTGCTGGGCGCCGGCTTTCCTGATTCGGTTCCCGGCACCACAGTCGACCGGCAATGCGGCAGCAGCCAGCAGGCGATCAGCTTTGCGGCCCAGGGCGTGGTTGCCGGCGCGTACGACATCGTCGTCGCGGCCGGCGTGGAATCGATGAGCCGCGTTCCCATGGGCAGCTCGGTGCTGCCGGGCAGTAATCCCTTCGGCGAAGCGATGACCCAGCGCTATGCCGAGGGACTGGTGCCGCAGGGGATCAGCGCCGAACTGATCGCCGCCCGGTGGGGTTTCTCACGCAGCGAGCTCGACGAGTTCTCTGCGGCCAGCCATGAGAAGGCCGCCCGCGCCACCAAAGACGGCCTGTTCGACGACGAGCTTGCCCCGATCGCCGGGCTGGCCACCGACGAGATTATTCGTCCCGGCACCAGTGTGGCGACGTTGGCCGCGCTCAAGCCGTCGTTCTACGACCCCGCCATCGAAGCCCGTTTCCCGCAGATCAATTGGGAGATCACGGCCGGCAACTCGTCACCGCTTTCCGACGGCAGCGCCGCGGTGCTGATCACCAGCGGCGAGGCCGCTGCCGAACTGGGTTTGCGGCCCCTGGCGCGGGTCCACAGCACGACAGTGGTCGGTTCGGATCCGCTTTACATGCTCACCGGCGTCATCCCGGCCACTGAAAAGGTGTTGCGACGCGCCGGGCTGACCCTGCCCGATATCGACCTGTTCGAGGTCAACGAGGCGTTTGCGCCCGTCGTGCTCGCCTGGGCGAAGGACACTGGAGCCGATCTCGCCAAGACGAACGTCAACGGCGGTGCGATCGCACTCGGCCACCCGCTGGGCGCCAGCGGTGCCCGCATCATGACGACACTGGTCAACGCGCTGCAGCAGCGCGGCAAACGCTATGGGCTGCAGACGATGTGCGAGGGCGGCGGCATGGCCAACGCCACCATCATCGAGCGGCTCCAAAGGTGACGCCATGACTACAATCCGAGCCGCAGCGGTGCAAATCAGCCCGGTGCTCTACAGCCGGGACGGGACCGTCGAACGCGTCGTCGCCAAGATCGAACAGCTGGCGCGCCACGACGTCCAGTTCGCGACGTTCCCGGAGGCAGTGATCCCGTACTACCCGTACTTCTCGTTCGTACAACGTCCGTTCGAGATGCGGCCCGAACACCTCAGACTGATGGAGCAAGCCGTCACGATCCCGTCACCGGTAACCGATGCGATTAGTGCAGCGGCCCGACAGGCCGAGATGGTGGTGTCGATCGGTGTCACCGAACGCGACGGCGGGTCGCTGTACAACACCCAGCTGTTGTTCGACGCCGACGGCGCCTTGGTCCAGCGCCGTCGCAAGATCATGCCGACGTACCACGAACGGATGATCTGGGGCCAGGGCGACGGCACCGGACTGCGGGCCGTCGACAGCGCCGTCGGGCGGATCGGACAGCTGGCCTGCTGGGAGCACTACATCCCGCTGGCCCGTTATGCCCTGATCGCCGACGGCGAGCAGATCCACTCCGGCATGTGGCCGGGGTCGTTCGCCGGCGACCTGTTCGCGCAACAGGTCGAGATCAGCGTGCGTAATCACGCGCTCGAGTCGGCTGCTTTCGTCGTGAACGCCACCGCCTGGCTGGACGCCGACCAGCAGGCGCAGATCATGGCCGACACCGGATGCCCGATCGGCCCTATTTCCAGCGGGTGTTTCACCGCGATCATTACCCCGCAAGGCGAACTATTGGGTGAACCGGTACGCACGGGTGAGGGCGACGTGGTCGCCGATCTCGACTTCGGGTTGATCGATGCCCGCAAGTCACAGATGGATGCTAGTGGCCACTACAGCCGGCCCGAATTACTCAGCCTGGTGGTGGACCGCACCCCGAGGGCACACCTGCATGAGCGGTTCGAGGAATCCACCCTCGCCGAGGTCGAGGAGGCGGACTATGTCGCACTCTGATCCGCGCGAGACGCGCTTTGACGGCGTCCGGTTGCGCTACGAGACAGCGAAGAGCTACGACGAGCTGGTTGCCGCGTTGCTTGCCGACGTCGGCAGCGACCCTGTCCCGATCGACGACCTTGCCAAGGCGTTCGACAGCTGGGACTCGTATGCGAAAGAGGTCGAATCCCACGCAGGGCCAGGCGGATTCATGTTGTTCGGTCTTCTCGACCACGGCGGCTGGATCAAGAAGGCCGGCATCGACCGGAAGGCGTTGCGCGTCATTATCGGCAACCCGCTGATCGCACTCACGATGTTGCGCCACGACGTAACTGCCGGTCTCTTCGCCCCGGTCGAGTTGCTTGTCGCCGAGGAGGACAACGGCCACAGCAGCTTGATCTACGTCAAGCCGTCATCGCTGATGGTTTATCAGCACAACCCGGAGCTCGAGGCGGCCGCGCAGGAACTCGACGCCAAGTTGGCCGCGTTGGCCGCCAAGGTAGCGGCATAACCCTCAGTCGCCGGCCGCCTGCTCGCGCGCCCACCGGTAGTCGGCCTTGCCCGACGGACTGCGCTCGATCACCCGCCGGAAGACGATCGCTTTGGGAAGCTTGTAGCGGGCCAACGAGTTTGCGGCATGAGCGATCAACTCCTCGGCGTCGGCATCGGCACCCTCGGCGAGCGAAACCACCGCGACGACTTCTTGGCCCCACCGCTCGCTTGGCCGCCCGGCGACCACAACATCGGCCACCGCGGGGTGTGACGCGACGGCCGTCTCGACCTCCTCGACGAAAATCTTCTCGCCGCCCGAGTTGATGCACACCGAGTCGCGGCCCAGTAGCTCGACGATGCCGTCGGCGCGGTGGCGCGCGCGGTCGCCGGGCACCGCATAGCGGACACCGTCGATGACCGGGAACGTCTTGGCGGTCTTAGCGGCGTCGCCCTTATAGCCGAGCGGGACATACCCACGCTGCGCGAGCCAGCCCATGTTGTCGTGACCCGGCTGCAGGAGCGAGCCGAAATCTTCGGCGACCACGTAGGTATCCGGGCCGGGATTGAACGTGCCCGTCGACACTGCCCCGGTCATCGACAGGTGGCTCATCTGTGCACCGGTCTCCGAGGATCCGACGCCGTCTATGATCATGGCGTTGGGCAGGGCCTCGATCAAGCGTTGCTTGACGTGCGGGGTCAGCAGTGCACCGCCATTGGCCACCACCGCCAACGACGACACGTCGGCGATCCCCTTTTCGATTGCGGCCAGCAGCGGCCGCGCCATCGCGTCCCCGACCACCGTTACCACCGAGACCTTCTCCCGCTCGATGGTTCGGACGACATCGTCGGCGTCCAAATGGTCAACCACAGAAGGGAAGACCAACGTCTGCCCGGTCGTGATCGCCGTCATCACGCTCCACTGTGCGGCGCCGTGAATCAGCGGCGGCAAGATCAGCAGTTTGGTGCCGGGGCCCTCGGCGAGTCGTCCGACGATCTCGTCGATAGAACCGACGGTCTCGCCGGTCACCAGATTTCGACCGCCGAAGGATGTCATGAAGATGTCATGCTGGCGCCACAAAACGCCTTTGGGCATCCCGGTGGTGCCGCCGGTGTAGAGCACGTACAAATCGTCGGGCGAAGGCTGTACCGGCGACGACGGCAATGAATCGGATCCGACGATGGTCTCGTAATCGACTGCGCCGTAGACCAGGTCATTACCCGAGTCGTCGGCGATCTGGATGAGCACACGCAGCTGAGGAAGATCCGGCAGCACCTCGGCGACCCGGGGCGCGAATGCAGCATGGTAAATCAGTGCGGTCGCGCCGGAGTCCGCGAGCAGGTACTGCAGTTCGCTCTTGACGTAGCGGAAGTTGACGTTGAACGGGGCGACCCGCGCTTGGAACGCGCCCAGCAACCCTTCGACGAATTCGTTTCCGTTGTAGGCATAAAGCCCGACCAGGTCCTGTCCCACCTCGTGGCCGGCGAGTGCGGATCGCTCGGTGTGGCATCCCAGTCCGCGGGAGTGCATGAACGACGCCAGTCGGTGGGATCGCTCGAGAATTTGCGTGTACGTGACGCGACGATCGCCTTGGATGACCAGTTCGCGGTCGCCGATCGCCGCCGCGACGGCGGCTGCGACCGCCGGCACCGTGAACTGCGCTGCAGTGTCGGACATCGTGCCTCTTACGGTTGGCGGGGGAGCAGGCGGACCATCAGGTCGCTGGCTTCGGTGAGCAGGGTGCCATCGGCGCTTGTCATCGTAGCGGTTCGGGGAATCCGCCGCGGGTGTCGTCGTCGGTGTCAGTCATCGGCTGTTCCATGCGCTGAGCAGGTCGTCGGTCGTGGTGATCGTCGCCAGCAACGAGAGCGTGTTGTCGATGACTGCGTCGCCGTACTCGGCGGGTACGCCCGCGACGGCATCGCGCGGCACAACAACGCGGTAGGCGGCGTTGACCGCGTCCATCACGATGTTGGGAATGGCGATGTTGAGCGAGACGCCCACCACGACGATGGTGGACACAGCGAGGTTGCGCAGGATCGCATCGAGGTCGGTGCCGCCCATCGGCCCGACACCGTGCCAGCGGCTGAGCACCAAATCGGTTGGTTCGGGGCCTAACTCGGGCAGCAGGGCTGCCCCGGGCGTGCCCGGAGCGATTTCCACACCGCCGCGGCCGATAGCGAAGATCTTGGCGTTGTGGTTGGCACCGAGCCCATCGGGTCGGCGCTGCACCAGACAGTGCACCACGCGCACGCCCGCGGCCCGTGCCGCCGGCAGCAGCCGAACGATGTTGGGCAAGGCGACGCGGCGGGCTTCGCTGGCAAGTGCGGCCAGTCCGGCGTCGGGTCCGATGACTGCACCCTGACACTCCTGGGTGACGATCGCGGTGTGTGCGGGGGACGCAAGCTCGGCGAGGGCTGTCATGCCGGCACTTCGTAGAACTGCGTCGCCCACTTCCGCAGCGCCATATATCCTTTCGCGTCGACCTTGGACAGCGGCGGATGTTCCACGTACTTCTGGTAGCGCCAGATTTGCAGATCGTCGAAGACGGTGGACAGGAACTGCTTTTCGATGACGTCGCGCAGCTTGCCGGACGGTACGTCGGCGGTGTCACCGGGGGTGCGCGGCCACCAGATGGAGTAGAACAGGTCGGAGCATTCATCGTCGACCGGCGTGCAGGTGAAGATCAGCCGATGGTTCTGCGCACCCTCGAAGACGCTGATCGCCCCGCCAAGACCGAACAAGTGACTGTGAAACCGCAACGCCAAGTCGTCGGCGTTGTCGCTACTGGCATCCGGCCAGCCCGCGATGAATTGCCATTCGTGGTCGACGATTTTCCAGTCCAGCACCCTGGGCGTCACCGTGGCATGGTGCACGTACTCGAAATGCGCGCTGTCGGGGGCGTTCTCCGCCACGATCTGCGGATGCACCGGTTCGTATTCGGCACGTCGGGAGAACTCGGGATACGCCCGGTAGTAGGCCGCCGGATCGATCTCGAATTGCGGGAATTTGCGGAAGATATCCGGCATCTCCCACTGTGGCTCCTTGCCCTCCGGCTGGTGCCACATGAACACACAGTCGTACTGTTCCATGACCGGATAGACCCGCAGCCGTAGTGCCCGGTTCGGCCGGTCGGGCTGATAGGGGATGTATTTGTTACAGCCGTCAGGTCCCCAGCGCCACCCGTGGAAGGGACACTCCACACAATCGCCGACTACCTTGCCGCCATGCCCGATGTGGGCGCCGAGGTGTTTGCAGTGCGCTTCGAGTACGTGCAGCTCCCCGGACTCATCACGGTAGGCGACCAGGTCCTCACCGAAGTAGCGCAGCGGTCGGACTTCGCCGACCGGGAACTCCGGCGACCAGCCGATCATGAACCAGCCGGTGACTTTCCAGGTGAACGGGACTTTCACACCGGGCGCCTTCCTGCCTTCGTCCGCTGATACTAAAGACGTTACAGTATAGCTTTCAGGCAAGGAGGTGGTTCCGGGTGGCGGACGAACTCGAGGCGATCCGACAGTTGAAAGCACGCTATTGCCGATTCCTCGACACTAAGGACCTCGACTCGTGGCGCAGTGTGTTCACCACCGATGTGGTGGTCACGTTGGATATGGCGGTGTCCACCGGCGGTGCCGACCCGATGACGGCGCCGCCGACCGAGGGCGTCGACAACTTTGCTCCCACGGTGATGGGCGGCCTCGAGGGCGTGGCGACCATGCATCACTGCCACACCCCGGAGATCACGCTCACCTCGGCCACCACGGCCACCGGCATCTGGGCGATGGAAGACCTTCTCGTCTTCGGCGACGGCCGTGAGTTGCACGGCGCCGGTCACTACCACGAGACGTACGAGAAAACGGACGGCGCGTGGCGAATCAAGAGCCTGCACCTAACCCGAACGATGTTGAAGGTGATCGGGGGCTGACCTAGCCGGCCGGCGCGATGACCGCATCACCAAAGGCCCTGATGAACGCGAATCACCTCTGGCGGCAGGAACTCGTCGGGTGAGGTGAGCAGCTCACTGGGCTGCCAACTGCTGCGGGTTGAGTGGTCGGTGGTTGTCGGTGGCGTGCTGTAGGAACAGACGTATGGATCTGGCGGTGTGGGCAGAGTGCAACGGTGTTGCGCGGGTGGCCGCGTACCGCTGGTTTCGCGCGCGGCTGTTGGCGGTACCTGCCCGCAAGGTGGGGCGACGGATGTGGGCCACCGCCCGGCAGATCCCGGTCGACAGAGTCGTCAGCGAGGTCGGGTCGGCGATAACCGGGCACCGCGGTAAGTTCCTTGTTCTGCTGCGTGGCCCGGTGGTGGGGCGGATCGTGGTCGAGCATCGGGATCGGTTCTTCCGGTTCGGCTCTGAGTGTGTGCAGGCCGCCCCCGTTGCGCAGGGCCGCGAATTGGTGGTGGTGGATTCGGCCGAGGTTGATGACGCCCTGATGCGGGATATGACTGAGATCTTGACCTCGGTCTGTGTGCGCTTGTACGGCCAACGTGGCGGGCAGAACCGAGCCAAACGCGCGATCACCGCCGCTGCCGACGATTGCGAGGCGGCGTGATGGCGCAGTTCGAGGTGCCTGAGGGCTGGTGTGTGCAGGCGTTCCGGTTCACTTTGGATCCGAGCGAGGATCAAGCCCGCTCGCTGGCACGGCATTTCGGGGCTCGGCGCAAGGCGTACAACTGGGCTGTCGCCACCTTGAAGGGCGATATCGCCGCGTGGCATGCGACGGGTGTTGCGACGGCGAAGCCATCGCTTCAGGTGTTGCGGAAGCGGTGGAACACCGTCAAAAGCGACGTTTGTGTGAACGCCGAGACAGGTGCGGTTTGGTGGTCGGAGTGTTCGAAAGAAGCCTATGCCGATGGAATCCGGGGTGCGGTGGACGCGTACTGGAACTGGCAGCGCGCCCGTGCCGGCACGCGTGCCGGCAAGCGGGTCGGGTTTCCGCGGTTCAAACGCAAAGGTCGTGATCCTGACCGGGTGTGTTTCACCACCGGGGCGATGCGCGTCGAACCTGACCGCCGCCACCTCACACTGCCGGTCATCGGCACCGTCCGCACGCACGAGAACACCCGCCGTATCGAACGACTCATCCGTGCCGGGCGGGCGCGGGTCTTGGCGATTTCGGTGCGCCGCAACGGTACACGCCTCGATGCCAGCGTGCGGGTGCTGGTCCAGCGCCCGCAGCAACCCAGCGTCGCGCTACCCGGTTCGCGGGTAGGCGTCGATGTCGGGGTACGTCGTCTGGCGACCGTCGCCACCGGCGACGGCACGGTGATCGAACGGGCCACCAACCCACGACCGCTGCACACCGCGTTGTGTGGGTTGCGGCATGTGAGCCGGGCACGGTCACGCTGCACCAAGGGTTCGCGGCGCTACCGTGAACGCACCACCCAGATATCCCGGCTGCACCGCCGGGTCAACGATGTCCGCACTCACCATCTGCATGTCCTGACGACACGGTTGGCCAAAACCCACGGCCGCATCGTTGTCGAAGGGCTGGACGCAGCAGGGATGTTGCGGCAAAAGGGCCTCTCGGGTGCCCGCGCTCGTCGGCGCGGACTCTCGGATGCAGCCCTGGCCACACCGCGCCGGCACCTGTCGTACAAGACAGGCTGGTACGGCTCGCAGCTAGTGGTCGCTGACCGCTGGTTTGCGTCGTCGAAAACCTGCCACCTTTGTGGGCATGTGCAGGACATCGGATGGAACGAACACTGGCAATGTGATCGTTGCTCAGCGTCGCATCAACGTGATGACAACGCATCCATCAACCTCGCACGCTACGAGGAACCGATTAGCGTCGTCGGCCCAGTCGGGGCCGCCGTCAAGCGTGGAGCCGACCCTAAGACCCGGCCTGGCCGGGCAGGTGGCCGTGAAGCGCGGAAGGGAACCAGCCACCCAGCTGGCGAACAACCCCGAGACGGGGTGCGAGTCGCGTGACCACTAAAGATCACTCACTCGCAACGGAGTTGGCACACAGTTCGGACCAGATACTGTAATTGTTACAGTAACAGGCTGGAGACGGGGTGTGGGAGCAGCGATGGAAAGCCATACCGGAATCGGACGGCGTGCACTGGTCATGGGCGCGAGCGGCTTTGTGGGTTCGCATGTCACCCGCCAACTCGTCGAGCGGGGCGATGAGGTGCGGGTGCTGCTCCGGAAAACCAGCTCGACACGAGGAATCGACGACCTCGACGTCGAATTGCACTACGGCGACCTCATCGACGAGCAGACCGTGCGCCGGGCGATGGACAACCGCGACGTCGTCTACTACTGCGTCGTGGATGCCCGGGCATGGTTGCATGATCCCGCTCCGCTGTTCGCGACCAACGTCGAGGGCCTGCGGCACGTGCTCGACGTCGCGGCCGAGGCCAATCTGCACCGCTTCGTGTTCCTGAGCACGATCGGGACCGTTGCGGTTGGCTCCGGCGACAGGCCGGCCAGCGAGGAAACACCGTTTAATTGGCACGGCCAGGGCGGTCCGTATATCGAGTCTCGGCTACAGGCCGAGCAGCTGGTCATGCGATACGCCGAAGAACGCGGACTCCCGGCTGTGGCGATGTGCGTCTCCAATACGTATGGCCCCCGTGACTGGCAGCCAACCCCGCATGGCTCTCTGGTCGCGGCGGCCGCCCTGGGAAAGATGCCGGTCTACGTGAAGGATGTGGCAGCAGAAGTGGTCGGCATCGAAGATGCCGCTGCGGCAATGCTGTTGGCGGGGGAGCACGGCCGCATCGGCGAACGCTACATCATCTCCGAAAGCTTCATGACCACACGCGAAGTCCTGGAAACCGCCGCCCATGCCGTCGAGGTCGCCCCGCCGCGCTTCGGTGTTCCGCTACAACTGGTGACGATGTTGGGACATGCGGTCAGCCTGCTGCGTCTTGGCTTCCCGGTGAACGCCACCACCGTGCGATTGATGCGGCTGACGTCGCCACTTGATCACAGCAAGGCCGTCCGGGAGTTGGGCTGGAATCCCAATCCGACATCGGACTCGATACGACGTGCGGCGCATTTCTATGTCGAACGGGCACAGCGCAGACCGGAGGCGGTCAAGCCATGACGGCTGCGGACTCCTATGACGCGCTAGTCATCGGCGCCGGCTTCTCCGGCTTGTATGCGCTGCATAGGCTCCGCGAGCTCGGAATCCGGACCCGGGTGCTCGAAGCAGCTGAAAATGTCGGTGGCACCTGGCTTTTCAACCGATATCCGGGTGCGCGTTGCGACATCGAAAGCATCGAATATTCCTACAGCTTCTCCGACGAGATTCAGCAGGAATGGACCTGGACCGAGACGATGCCGGCCCAGCCCGAGGTAGAGGCCTACCTGAACTTCGTCGCCGATCGGCTCGACCTTCGCGGCGATATCCAGTTCGGCACCAGGGTCGTCGCGATGGCGTTCGACGAGGATGCTGCCGAATGGGTCGTGCGGACAGAGGCCGGCCAGACCTTCACCGTGCCATTCGTGGTCGCGGCTACCGGCATCCTGTCGATACCGCTCGAACCCGACATTGCCGGGATGGACAGTTTCACGGGCACGTCGCTGTTCACCAGCCGCTGGCCCCGCGACGGCTGCGATCTCACCGGCAAACGGGTCGGCGTCATTGGCACCGGTTCGACCGGTGTGCAGCTTATCCCGGTGGTGGCCCGGGAAGCAGCGCAACTGTGTGTTTTTCAGCGTTCCCCGGCCTACACCCTGCCGTGGCAGGTACGACCATTCGAATCCGGCGAGCTCGACGAACTGAAGGCCCGCTACAGCGAAATCCGCGCCGCGCAACGCGAACACCCGGTCGGCGCGGCGCGACTGAGCGCGTTCTCGGTGCTACTCGACATGCTCGGCAGTCCACCGTTGAAGACCGCCTCGCGCGACGAGCAACTGCGCGCCATCGACGAACATGGTGTGATGGGCGCACTGAACTGGGGCGACGTTTTCTTCGACATCGATGCCAACCGGATGGCTGCCCGGTTGTACGGAGAAGCGGTGGCCCGGATCGTCAAGGACCCGCGGACCGCCGCCGCGTTGGTGCCCAGTCATCCCTTTGCGTGTAAGCGCCCGATCATCGACCAGGGCTACTACGAGACGTTCAACCGGGACAACGTCACCCTTGTCGACCTGCGTGCAAACCCGATCCGCGAGGTGACGCCCACCGGTATCCGCACCAATGATGGTTTGTATGAGCTCGATGTGATCATCTACGCCACCGGATTCGACGCGATGACCGGTGCGCTCAACCGCATCGATGTGCGTGGTCGCGACGGGTCGTCGCTGCGCGACTTCTGGGCCGGCCAGGGGCCGCTGTCGTATCTGGGGTTGGCCGTCGCCGGCTTTCCCAACCTGTTCACGGCCCAGGGTCCCGGCAGCCCGAGCGCAGCAACCAACTTCGTCGCCGCCCTCGAACAGCACGTGGAGTGGATCGGCGACTGCATTGCCTATCTGCGCGCCAACGGGATCCGTACGATCGAAGCGCTTGCTGCCGCGCAACAGGAGTGGATTGATTACGCCACCGCGCTCGTCGCGCCGACGGTACTTGTCCACCCCAGCTGCAACTCCTGGTACAACGGCGGCAATGTCCCCGGAAAGAAAAGGATGTATATGGGCTACACCGGCGGAATCCCCGAATACCGGCGTCGCTGCGACGAGATCGCTGCCGGCGGATACACCGGATTCAAGCTGGCGTAGATGGCGAACCGCGCACTGGATGCTGGCCGAGAACTCGCCATGGTGCTGCCGCGGACGGTGTCCGGGCTCACCGAATCGACCGGCTGGACCGCATCGCCACGCGGTGTGCGCCAGTTCGGCGAGGTCATGATGGACGAGCTGGTTCTCACCGGCTTCTCGCTGTTCAGCGGAGATCTCACCGGGGGAGTTCGGCCATTGAACGAGTGCACCGCCGCGGCCCAGGAGCTGTCCACCCTGGGCGTCGACAGCGCGCACGCCGACCCGCAACCGTTGCACGTCAAGGCGATCCGCCGCCGTCGCCTTGGCATGCTCGCCTACGAGCGAGTGACCTTCGAGCACGACCCATTGCTGCCTACCACGCTGACGGCCGCGGGGCTGGGTGGGCCCGCGACCGCGGTGGTGCACGTGTGCCGGTATCGCGACAAGCCCCGGCCGTGGCTGGTGTGGGTTCACGGCGCCGGTCAGGGCCGCGCGGAGGACCTGTTGGTATCCCGGGCCAGACGATTGCAACACGCGCTGGGTTTTAACGTTGCGGTGCCGGTGCAGCCGGGACACGGCAGCCGTCGCCGCCAGTGGCCGCCGTATCCGAACATGGATCCGCTGACCAATGTCGCGGGCATGATGCGCGCCGTATCGGAGGTTCGCGCCGTCGTGCAATGGGTCCAGCCGCAGTCGACCGCCGTTGTGGTGTCCGGAATTTCGATGGGCAGCGCGGTCGCGGCCCTGGTAGCGCATTTCGAGAAGCAGGTCGACGCCGTCGCTCTGTACACACCGATCCTCGGACTCAATGCGATGATCGCCCGCCACCTGGCGCGTTGGGATGCCTCGCGCGGCCCGGTTCGAGAGCTGCTGGGGTCACCGCTAGTGACGGCGCTGACCTCGGTGATCGATCCGCTCTCGGTCGAGCCCGCGCCGCCGCCGCATCGCCGGCTGATCGTCGGCGCATGGCATGATCGAATGGCCATGCGCGAGCCCGCCGTGGCGTTACAGGAAAGCTGGGGCGGCCAGTTCTACTGGTACGACGGCAGTCACGTCGGCCACATCTTTTCCCGGCGCGTGCAGGCGGTATCAAAGCGCTTTCTGCGGGAGGTGGTCGGTTGAGCCGTACTGCCCGTGAGGTGGTGGAGTTGTACAACCTGGCGTTGTGGAATGAGCGCAACGTCGAGTTGGCCGACGAACTGATTGCCGAGACCATGGTTCGCCATGAGGTCGGGGAGGCGCGCACGCTGACCCGCGCAGAGGCGCGCAAACGGGTTGAGGACGTCTGGGAGATGTTCGACTCGCTGCGTTTCGATCTGAATGTCGTGATCGCCGGCGACGACGGCGAGCACGTCGCGATCGTGTACGACTCGACGATGACCAATACTGATGGCGCCGAAGTCAATATCGCCAGCATCGAGGTTTTCCGCGTCGTCGACGGCCAGATCACCGAGGTGTGGAATTGCGGCTACAAGCAAGGGGTGTGGAATTGAGCAGTCGAGTGCTCGGCGAACTTGGCTACTATCTGCTGGCCGGGGCCGGCGGTGAGGGGCCGGCCACCTTGATGGACGAAGCCCGTCGCGGCGAAGAATTGGGCTTCGGGACCGCTTTCATCTCCGAGCGCTGGAACGTCAAAGAGGCGTCGTCGCTCGTCGGCGCCGCCTGCGCCGTCACGTCGCGTATGCAGATCGCCACCGCCGCAACCAATCACAACACCCGGCATCCGTTGATTACCGCATCGTGGGCCACCACCATGCACCGGCTTTCCGGCGGACGGTTCACCTTGGGCATCGGCCGCGGCGTGGCCGCGATGTACGCGGCGTTCGGCATACCGGCGGTAACCACCGCTGCGATGGAGGACTGGGCCCAGGTCATGCGCCGGCTGTGGCGCGGTGAGGTGATCTTCAACCACGACGGCCCGATGGGCAAGTACCAAGTGTTGTTCCTCGACCCCGATTTCAACGAGGACATCCGGCTGGCGCTGGTGGCTTTCGGGCCGCAGTCCCTTGCCCTGGGCGGCCGTGTCTTCGACGACGTCATCCTGCACACTTATTTCACGCCGGAGACTGTGCAGCGCTGCGTCAGAACCGTCAAGGATGCGGCGGAGAAAGCCGACCGCGACCCCGACAGTGTGCGGGTGTGGTCGTGCTTCGCCACCGTCGGCGATCACCTTCCCGAACAGCTGCGCCTGAAGAAGACCGTCGCACGGCTGGCCACCTACCTTCAGGGCTACGGGGACCTTCTGGTGCAGACCAATAACTGGGACCCCGCAGTGCTGCAGCGCTTTCGGGAGGATCCGGTGGTAACGTCGATCGCCGGCGGCATCGACCACAAGGCCACCCCCGAGCAGATCGAGCACATCGCGGGCTTGACCCCCGAGGAGTGGCTGGAACCGTCGGCCACCGGATCAGCCGGCCAATGCGTGCAGCGCATCCGCAAGGAGTTCGACTACGGCGCCGACGCGGTGATCATGCACGGCGCCACGCCCGACGAGTTGGAGCCGATCGTCGCCGAGTATCGAGACGTGCAACCATAGGCGGTATGTCGAAGTACTTGACGGGCAAGGTCATTATCGTCACCGGAGCCGCGAGCGGCTTCGGAAGGCTGATCTCGGAGAAATGTGCTGCCGGCGGCGCAAAGGTGGTCGGCGTGGATGTCAACGCCGAAAGCCTGAACGAGGTCATCGACGGAATCCGGGCCGCCGGCTTCGAAGGCAGTGCCCGTGTCGCCGATGTCACCGACATGGGCCAGGTCAAAGCGGCGGCCCTACACGCCGTCGACACCTACGGTGCCATCGACGTCATCGTGAACAACGCAGGCGTGATGCCGCTGGCATTCTTCGCCGATCACGAACGCGCGTGGGAGAAATGGCACAAAGCGATCGACATCAACATCAAAGGCGTCGTGAACGGAATCGCGGCTGTCTACGACACGATGATCCAACAGGGCCGGGGACATGTCGTCAACATCTCGTCCATTTACGGCAACGCTGGAACTGAGGGCTCCGGGGTCTACAGCGCGACGAAGGCGGCGGTCGATGCGCTCTCGGAGTCGTTACGCGTTGAGGCCCAAGGCAAGATTAAGGTGACCACGGTCAAGCCGACCGGCGTGCTGGGAACCAATCTCGCCAGCTGGGTTGTCAACGAAGCGGCGGTCGTGGGGATCGTCGGACACAAAGCCGCCCAATTCTTGGAGAATGTCGACGATTTGGCGAAGGGGTCGCTTCGACCCGAGCAGATGGATATTGAGTCGATGCAGTACTGGTTGATCACGCCCGACGACCTCGCCAACGCCGTGGTGCACGTCATCGACCAGCCGTGGGGCATCAACCTCAGCGACGTCACAGTGCGGGCCAGTGGCGAGAATTACGTCTACTGACCCCTAGCCCCAGATAGCCGCGAGCGTGCGCAAACCCGGAAATTAGTTCGGCGTGTCGGCCGGGGACACGCACGCTCGCGCGAGAACGCGAGAAGGGTCACGGCAGTATCGCCGTCCGCATCACCGGCTCCGGAGCGGCTTGGCGGCTGTGCAGACTGCGTTGCAGCGTGGCCAACAGTGCGTCGCGGGTTTCGCGGGGATCGATGAGCTCGTCGAAACCCATGTGCTCAGCCGACCGATACGACGCCTGTAGCTCGGCGTTGCGCAGTTTGACCGAAAGATCTTCGCCGGCATGCGATGCGCGGCTGAGCGCCGTCGCGCTCATCGCGCCCATCGTCGCGCCCGGATAGGCGAACGTCGCAGCTTGGGAGTCAAAGCCCAGCAGCGACATCACCATCGACCCGAACCCGTAGGCTTTGCGCAACGTGACATGCAGCTTGATCGTCGTGGCCGCGGTCTGGGCGGCGAACATCCGCCCGCCGGCGCGCAGCACGCCCTGACGCTCCGACCTGCTGCCCGGCAGCATTCCCGGGTTGTCGGCCAGGAACACGATCGGCAGGTGAAATGAGTCGGCCACCATGATGAAATGCGCTGCCTTGTCGGCGGCATCGGCGTCGATCGAACCGGCCAGCACCTGCGGCTGATTGGCCACCACCGCCACCGGATGACCGCCCAGATGTGCAAGGGCGCAGATGATCGCCCGCCCGAATTGCGGCTGCACCTCGAACCAGTCGGGGCGGTCGAAGACGACGTCGAGCACCGCGCGCATGTCGTAGACCCGCCGGTTATCGCGCGAGACGATCTCGAGTAGCTCCGGCGTCGGGCGCGGCTCGGCGGTTTCGTCGGCCGACAGCGGTGGGGGATAGGACCAGGCGCTCGACGGAAAGTAGGACAGGTAACGCCGGAGGTCGGCGAGCGTGGCCTCGTCGTCCTCGGCGACGTTGTGAATCACGCCGCTGGGCAACGCGACATCCGGGCCGCCCAGGTCTTCCTTGGAAATGTCTTCGCCCGTCGACTCTTTGACGACGGGCGGTCCGGCGGTGAAGATCGCGCCCTGCCGGCTCATGATCCGGAAGTCGCACACCGGAGCCACCAGGGCACCGTGCCCGGCCGACGGGCCGAGCACCGCGGCGACAGTAGGCACCCGCCCCGAGCACTGCGCCTGGGCAAGCAGGTCGGTCGGGGTGCGGCCGTAATGCCCTCCGGTGGGCCGGAAGCCGGCGCCCTCCAGCAGCATCACCAACGGAACCTTGTCGCGCAGCGCCAATTCGGCGATCCGGTACCGCTTGGAGTTCCCGCCGGGCCCGATACTGCCCGCCAACGTGGTGAAGTCCTCGGCGCCGACCATCACTGGCGAGCCGTTGACCAATCCGGAACCCACAACGATCGCGTCGGCGGCCGCGTCGCCGCCGACAAGCGTGCCCAGTTCGCGAAACGTGCCCGGGTCCAGCAGTCGCTCCACCCGGGCGCGGGCGTCGAGCTTGCCCTTGCCGCGGTGCTTAGCGAGCCGCTCCGGTCCACCCATGCCCCACGCATACTCGCGACGGCGACTGAGATCGTCGAGCGTCTCCTCCCAATCCGGGGGCTTGGTCATCCGTATGTCCTCACTCGTCGACGGGTCGCTTAGAGCCTAACCTCCGTTGACCGTACTGAAGTGCTTACTGTAGCGTCGGCGAGATGGGTGTCGGGCTGGCGCCGCGATGAAGGTTGACGGCGGCCTCTTCAGCGACCTCGCTCGGGTGCCGGAGTTGGCGGGCACACTGGAAAACCGGGGCTACGACGGCTGCTGGACCGGTGAGATCAACCATGATCCTTTTCTGCCGCTGCTGCTGGCCGCCGAACACACCTCGCAGCTGGAGTTGGGCACCAGTATTGCGGTGGCGTTCGCGCGAAACCCGATGACCGTCGCCAACCTCGGTTGGGATTTGCAGACCTACTCGCAGGGTCGGTTCATCCTCGGGCTGGGCACACAGATCAAGCCGCACATCGAAAAGCGATTCAGCATGCCGTGGAGTCATCCGGTGCGCAGGATGCGCGAATTCGTGCTGGCGCTGCACGCGATCTGGTCGGCGTGGAAGGACGGCACCAGGCTGCAGTTCGAAGGTGAGTTCTATACGCACAAGCTGATGACGCCGATGTTCACCCCGGAGCCGCAGCCGTATCCGGCGCCCAAAGTCTTCATCGCCGCGGTCGGCGAAGCGATGACCGAGATGTCCGGCGAAGTCGCCGACGGATTACTGGTTCACGCGTTCACCACCAGGCGCTACCTGCACGAGGTGACGATTCCGGCGCTCGAGCGCGGTATGCGACGTTCCGGCCGTGAACGTAGCGGGTTTCAGGTGGCGTGCCCGGTATTCACGGTGACCGGCAGTGACGATGCCGACTTGGCCGGCGCCGCGGCCCGAGTCCGCAAACAGATTGCCTTCTATGGATCGACGCCGGCTTATCGCAAGGTTCTCGAGCTGCATGGGTGGGGAGAGGTGGCAACGGAGCTGCATCGCCTTTCGCTGCAAGGCGAATGGGATGCGATGAGCGCGCTGATCGACGACGAGATACTCGAGGCGTTCGCGGTCGTTGCGCCGGTCGAAAAGTTGGCCGCCGCGCTTGCGAGCCGCTGCGACGGCGTGATCGAGCGGGTGATGCCGTCGCTTCCACCCAGCCTTTCGGAGGCCACAACCACCGCTGTACTGCAAGAGTTGCGTCAGTAAGGAGTCGCCATGACCACACCGACGATGGACGAGGCCGCCAAGCTGCTGGCCGATCCGCTGGCCTATACCGACGAGCCGAAATTGCATGCGGCGCTGGCCCATCTTCGCGCCAACGCTCCGGTGGCGCGGGTCGACGTGCCGAACTATCGCCCGTTCTGGGCTATCACCAAACACGTCGACATCATGGATATCGAGCGGGAAAACGAGGTGTTCACCAACTCTCCGCGCCCGGTACTGGTGACTGCGGAAGCCGACGAGATGCAAGCCGCTGTCGGAGTGCGCACACTGATCCACCTCGACGACCCCGAGCATCGCGACATGCGGGCAATCGGCGCCGATTGGTTTCGGCCAAAGGCCATGCGGGCATTGAAGGTCCGCGTCGATGAACTCGCCAAGTCCTACGTCGACAAGATGGCGGCGATCGGCCCGGAATGCGACTTCGTGCAACAGGTCGCGGTGAACTATCCGCTGTATGTCATCATGTCGCTCCTGGGTCTGCCCGAATCCGACTTTCCGCTGATGCTCAAGCTGACCCAAGAACTGTTCGGCAGCGACGACGACGAGTACAAGCGCGGCGCCACAGTGGAGGACCAATCCACCGCGCTGCTGGAAATGTTCCAGTACTTCACCGCGCTGACCGCCGCACGGCGCGCAAGCCCCACCGAGGACCTGGCTTCAGCCATCGCCAACGCCCGTATCGACGGTGAGCCGTTGTCGGATATCGACACCGTTTCGTACTACGCGATCGTGGCCGCGGCCGGCCACGACACCACCAGCGCAACGATTTCCGGTGGCCTGCACGCTTTGATCGACAATCCCGACCAACAACACCGGCTGCGCAGCGATCTCGGCCTGATGCCATTGGCCACCGAGGAAATGATCCGCTGGGTCACTCCGGTCAAGGCGTTCATGCGCACCGCCGCCGCGGATACCACTGTGCGGGGTGTACCGATCTCAGCGGGGGAGTCGGTACTGCTGTCGTATATGTCGGCTAACCGAGACGAGGAAGTCTTCGACGATCCATTCCACTTCGATGTCGGTCGCGACCCGAACAAGCACGTGTCCTTCGGGTACGGTGTGCACTTTTGTCTGGGTGCCGCGCTGGCCCGCATGGAGGTCAACAGCTTCTTCACCGAACTGCTGCCGCGGCTGAAATCCATCGAGTTGACCGCAGACCCGCAATATGTCGCCACCACCTTCGTCGGTGGCCCCAAGCACCTCCCGGTGCGGTATTCGTTCCGGTAATCGACCGTTACGGCACTACGCCCCGAAATCGATGACGCCCCGGATGATTTCACCATTGAGCAGGTCTGCGTACGCCTCATTGATGGCGTCGAGCCGGTAGCGCCTGGTGATCATCTCGTCAAGCTGTAGCTGGCCGGTCTGATAGAGCCGGGCCAGCCGGAAAACGTCGGCCTTCGGGTTACATGATCCGAAAACCGTGCCCGCCAACGTTTTGTTCATCAGGATGAAGTCTTGCAGGTCGAATTTGATCGACCGTGTGAGTTGTGACGTCATGCCGGTGAGCACACAGGTCCCGCCCTTGCGGGTGAGTTGTAGCGCGTCGCGCACATCGTCGGGCGTGATCAGCGACGGCGAGACCACCACCGCGTCGGCCATCACCCCATAGGTCAGCGCCCGCACCAGATCCAGTGCCTCGGCGGCGGAAGCCGCGCTGTGGGTGGCGCCGAACTGCAGCGCCGATTTCTGTTTGAACTCCACCGGGTCGACGGCGATGATGTGCGCGGCGCCGTTGATGCGGGCACCCTGGACCGCGCCGGTGCCGATGCCCCCGACACCGATGACGACGACCGTATCGCCGCCCCGCATTCCGCCGCGGTTGGCGACCGATCCGTATCCGGTCGGGATAGCGCAGGCCAACAGCGCAGCAGGCGCCAGCGGTATCTGCGGCTCGATCTTGACCAGCGAATCAGCCGCCACCACAGTGTGTTCGGCAAAAGCACCGATCTTGGAAATGTGGCCCAACGGCTTGCCGTCGAGTGTGTGGTGACGAAACGTCCCGTCGGTGGGCATACCGGGAGTCAAAGTTCCGATTCCGGTGTCGCAGAGGTACTCCATCCCCGTTGCACACCAGCGGCATTGACCGCAAACCGCGACAAACGAGGTCACCACATGATCACCCGGTGCCAATTCGGTGACGCCTGCGCCGACTTCGACCACCCTGCCGGACCCTTCGTGACCGCCGATAGTGGGAAACATCGTCGGCAGCCCTAGTGACCGAAGCACCTCGTTGGGTGCGGACATGTCGCCTTTGAGGATGTGGTCGTCGGAATGGCACAACCCGGCGGCGGCCATCTCGACGAGAACCTCGCCGGCGCGCGGCGAGTCGAGCTCGAATTCCTCGACAGACCACGGTCCGCCCACGTCGTGCAGGATCGCCGCCCGGCTCTTCATGACGCCACGGTGAACGTGACCGGAAGCATGTCGGGGGAGCGGAAGGTGAGCCCCACGATCTTGGCCTCGTCGTCGGGTTCCAGCGTCAGGTTTCCCACCCGGTCGAAGAGGCTGTTGAGCATGACCCGGGTCTCCAGCCGGGCCAAATGCATTCCCAGGCACATGTGAATACCCCCGGCGAAGGACAGATTCGCTTGCCGCGGTCGGTGGATGTCGAACGTGTTGGGATCGGTCCAGCGGCTTTGGTCGCGGTTGGCCGAACCCATGCACAGGTCGACCTGTGCGCCCGAGGGGATTGTCCGCCCGCCCATTTCGACGGATTCGATGGTAGTTCGGGGGACCGTGGTCAGCGGTGTCTCATACCGCAGGCCTTCTTCGAACGCGGCTGGGATCAGCGACCGGTCCTGGTAGACCATCGCCAGTTGTTCGGGATGGGTCAGCAGCAGGTAGAGCAAATTGCCCGAAGAACGGTAGGTGGTTTCCAGGCCGGCCGGCAGCAGCAGCCGCAGAAACGAGATGATGGCCTCGTCGGTCAGCTTCTCCCCGTCGATCTCGGCGGCAACGAGATCGCCGATGATGTCGTCAGTGAGCTTGCGGCGGCGTTGCTCGACCTGCGCGAGGAAGTAGTCGTGCAATTCGATCGAGGCTCTCAGTCCCGCTTCGATGTCGACTGGGATCGAGATGAGGTCGAAAGACAATCGCCGGAACACGTCAAGGTCCTCGCGCGGCAGCCCAAGCAGCGTGGCGGCGACCCGGGTGGGGAACTCGAACGTCAGAGCCTTGACCAGATCGGCTGTGCCGTCGTTCTTGATCTCGTCGACCAACTGATCACAGACCGGTCCGATGACCGACGGTTCCCAGCGCTCCAGCGCCGTGGCGCGAAAAGCCTTGGCTACCAGGTTGCGATGGTCGTGATGCTCTTTGCCGCCCATCGCCAAAATGGTGTGTCCGATCACCAGCCCGATGGTCTGGTCGTAGGCGTGCGAACTGAAGATCTGGTCGTCGCGGAAAGCCCGGAATACGTCGTCGTAGCCGAACAACACCCACTCGTCGTCGGGCACCAGCTCTGGCGGCAATTGTGACTGGTCGCTGAGCGTGCCGTGCCAGACCGGCTCGGTGCGCCGCATGTATTCAAAGAACGGGTATGGGCTGGTTTGCCCGGTGATATCGAGCGTGACAGGTTGGCCGTGCGGGTCGGTGCTGATCGACACCAGCATCCCTCCTGAGCAACCGGTAGGGCCTGCCCCGGACCAGCCGTCCCGGGCGAACTTCGCTATCATAATATAAATAGCAACGAAGCCCAACGGCGAAGCTCGCCCATCCAAGGGCGGACGGGTCAGCAGACTATACCGGCTCGAATTTCGTGATCAGCCACTTGCCGTCGGCTTTGGTCAACGACACCAGCACGCTGCTGGCCCACATCGCCGGATCCGGCCGGTCTTTGCTCACGGTGGTCAGGTCGATGAAGACCAGCGCGACCGCCGAGTCTGGGTGCAGTTCGGACACCGCGGCACCCATGACCTGAGCGGTGGTCGTCACGTCCTTTCCCTTGACCGCCGGCACGACGACTTCGCGGACCCGCGCCTCGTAATCGTTCAGGAAATCCCCGCTGAGGTGGGATTTGGCCGCCGTGAGGTCTTGGTCGAGGGTTTTGGACTTGTAGGACAGTAACGCAACCATGCCTTCCCCGGCGGCCGTGGCCGCCGCTGTGGCCGAAGCGTCGCCGGTCTGCGTGTCGGGTCGGTATTGGCTGAAATACAGCCAAGCCGCCAGCCCGCTGGAGACCAACAGAAGCAGCACCAGGATGGCCGAAGTGAGTTTGATGTGCACCGCCGCATTCCGCCGAGTGGCCGGCGTGCGTTGCGGTGATGCGACGGGTGGCGCTACAGCCTTATCGTCGGACTCAGCGTCGACGCGTTCGGTTGTGTCGTCCGCTTTCACAGTACGAACTCAACTTTCGATAGCTTGATCTGATCGCCGTCCCGTGCGACCGACACCCGCAACCGGAACGTGCGCGGCTCGTCTTGGGCGCCAGCGGAATTGGTGACGCGTTCAGTGGCCGACATCAGCACGACGGCAGAATCCGTGTCCGCTGACTCGACCGCCGTGGCCACTACCCCTCCTTCGGTAACGACCTTGGACTTCTCAACCACCGACGTGAAATCGGCGGCCCGCTGCTGAAAGTCGTCCAAGAATTCGCCGGTGGAACTATCGATCACCCGCTGGACGTCATGCTTGGCGTTTTTGTAGTCCAGCGACAGCATGTTGACGATGCCTTGTTTGGCCGCGGCGACGAACGCTGCGGATCGCTGCTGTTGCGCCACTACGCCGCGGTGATGCCAGATCAGGTACCCGCTGGCGCCAAGCAGAGCGCAAATGGCGACGATCGCCGCAGCGGTGAGCGCCATACCTATGCCCGGTATCCGCCGGCGTCGCAGGACCGGGTCGCTCGACGCGGACGGCTCGGTCGACTCGGGGGATGCGGCGGTGGTGGTCGTTATCTCTCTAGCGGTGCTCTCCGCGTCATCGCCGTGTTCGGCCGCTTCCGCTGCCTCGCGGCGCAATCGGATCGCCCGCGCACGGGCCCGTGCTGCCGCAGCCAGCGCTTCGGCTTCAGCGGCTTCGGCTTCGGCTTCCTCGGCCAGCGCAAGGGCGTCCGCGTCCGCCTTGGCATCTTTTGGGCGCTCGTCAACCATGCTGGCCCCAGCTTGACAACGTCATTATCGACCGAACTCCAGAATCTCTTACGGTATTGGTCATTGCTACCATCGGATGATCAGGACGCGCCAACCTTCATCCGCAGCGTTCGTAGGAAGGCCCAGGAGGCTTGGCCAATATCATGACTGCCGTCGACTCTCCCGAAAAGATACTCTTTGCCTCCACCACCCAAGCATTTCTGCAAAAAGAGACTCCGCTCAGCCGGGTGCGGGAGCTACATGCGGCGGGCATCTCCTTCGATCGGGCGTGGTGGCGGCGCGCGGCCGAACTGGGTTGGACGGGCCTGCTGGTTCCCGAGGAGTTCGGCGGAGGAACCGTTTCCGGCAGCGGTGTTGCGGACCTGGCCATGGTCGCCGAGCAACTCGGAAAGACCGTGGCGCCAGGGCCGTTGTATCCGGTCAGCACCGTGCTCGCCGGACTGGCGGGCTGCGGCGAGGCCGAAACCCACGCCGACACGATCGAATCGCTGATCTCCGGAGAGACGGTGGCCTCCTGGGCCGTCTGCGAGCCGGGTCAGGGCTGGACGCCGCACCAACCGTCAGTCACCGCCACGTCGACCGATTCCGGCTACCGCATTGAGGGCGTCAAAGACCGCGTCGAGGCGGGCGCCCAGAGTGACCTGTTGTTGGTGGTGGCGCGCTGCGACGACGGCGTGCGCCAATTCCTGGTGCCGGCGAATGCGGCGGGAGTGCGGATCGAACCGCAACAGTCGATCGATCTGGTCAAGCAGTACGCCCGTGTGCATTTCGACGGTGTGGAGATTCAACACAGCGCAGCCGTCGGCAGCGCCGCCGAGACCACCGCGCTGATCGAGCGGCAGAGTCAGATTGCCCAGGTGCTGCAATGCGCCGAAGTGGTCGGCATCCTGCAGACGGTGTTCGACTTCACCGTGCAATGGGCGTTGGATCGCCACACATTTGGGCGGCCGCTCGCGTCCTACCAAGCGCTCAAACACCGCTTCGCCGATATGAAAATGTGGTTGGAGGCATGCCGGGCGACGACGGGTGCAGCGGTCTCCGCCATCGCCGCCTGCTCGCCGGAAGCCGGGTTATCGGCCAGCATCGCCAAGTCCTATGTCGGGGAGATGGCCAGCGAAATCGTGCAAGGCTGCGTCCAGATGCACGGCGGCATCGGCGTCACCTGGGAACACGACCTGCACCTGTACCTGCGGCGAGTTGCGCTGTACCGCTCGATGTTCGGCACCCCGGAGGAGCATAACCTGCGGGTGTACGCATGGCAGGAAGCCGGAAAACAAGCACCGCGGTCGGCTTGATGACGCAGGCCAAGGCGACAGCTGCCGTCGAGTCGGTCGAGCAGTTCCGCGCCCGGGCCCGGGCCTGGCTGGCCGACAGCATGCCGCGCATCGATCCGGCGGCGCCGCCGGCCGCCCACCGGGACGACGAAGACTGCTGGCAACGGGCCCGTGAACTGCAAAAGTTGTTGTACGAGGGCGGATTCGCCGGCATCTGCTTTCCACCGGAGTACGGCGGACTGGGATTGGATTACGAGTATCAGAAGGCGTTCGACGCGGAGAGCCTCGCCTACGAGATGCCGCTGATCCTCAACACACCGACGTTCACGATCTGCTGTGCGACGCTGCTCGACACCGGCAGCGAGGAACAGAAACGACAGCACATAGCTGCGGCGTTGCGCGGCGACGAGGTGTTGGTGCAACTGCTGTCTGAGCCGAGCGGCGGATCGGATCTGGCCGGTGTGCTCACCCGGGCCGACCGTGACGGCGACCGTTGGGTGATCAACGGTGCAAAGACGTGGAGCACCAGTGCATTTGCCGCCGACTACGGGTTGTGCCTGGCTCGCACCAACTGGGAGGTCCCCAAGCATGATGGGCTGACCATGTTCTTGGTGCCGATCGCCCATCCTGGAATCACGTTGCGGCGCATCACCCAACTCAACGGCTCGACGGAATTCTGCGAGGAGTTCCTCGACAACGTCGATGTCGGTCCTGACGCAGTCGTCGGCGAGGTGGACAACGGCTGGGCGGTCGCGTCGCGTCAGCTTTACCATGAGCGTCGCGCGGTGGGCCAAAGCTCCGAATTCGCCAGTGGCACAGGCAGTGAAGGGGGCCGGTCGACGCCGGTGGACTATGTGGCGCTGGTCGACAACACCGGCCAGGCCGACAACGAACGGGTGCGCGAGATGGCCGGACGGGTGTTGGTGCACCGCGCGGTCAGCGATCAGCTATCCGGCCACGTGTACCGCAGCGTGCGGGACGGCGCCCTGCCACCGGCCGGCGGCACGCTCATCCGGCTCTTCCACGCCGAGACCGTGACGTTGGACATGGATACCGCGTTGGCAATTGCGGCCTCGGCCGGGGTGGTGGGGGAACAGGGCGAAGGACTGGAGACCGGGTTGCGGTATCTGGCCCGCCAGACGGTGTGCATGGGCGGTGGAACCACGGAGATGGCCCGCAACGTCATCGGCGAGCGGGTGCTGGACTTCCCCCGCGAGTACGCTGCCGACCGCGGCGTGCCGTTCAACCAAGTGCGGCACGGCAAATCCCAGTAGCGCAGAGCTTAGGCGCTGACTGGTTTGGCGACCTTCATCAGCTTCATCAGGTTGCCGCCCATGATCTTTGCGACGTCCTCGTCATCGAAGTCAGTGAGCTCGTCGACGAAGGAGATGGGATCCTTCAGGCCCTCGGGATGCGGCCAGTCGGATCCGAACAGCACCCGGTCGGTGCCCACCATGTTGACGATCTCGGTGAACCGGTCCTCCCAGAACGGGGTGATGTAGACGCAGCGCTTGAACGCCTCGATGGGGTCCTCGATGAACGCGTTCGGCATCTTCTTGTAGACGCCCTTGAGGCCCTTGAACAGATCCGGTACCCAATCGGCGCCGTTTTCGATCGACAGGATCCGCAGTTCCGGGTTGCGTGACAGCGCACCGTGGCACACCAGTGCACCCATGGCGTCCAGGATCGGTCGATGGCCCATTGCGAAGCTGCGGAAGGCGGTCGGCTTGAACGGCAGGAACTCATCGCCGGGCTCCCACACGTTGGCGAATTCGGAGTAACCACTGTCCGAAGCGTGCATCGAGACCGGTAACTCGGCTTTGATGCAGGCCTGCCAGAACGGGTCGAACTCTTCGAGGCCGAACGACCGGCTACCTTTGTAGCCGGGCACGGGTGCCGGGCGGACCAGTACGGTGCGGGCGCCCCGCTCCAGACACCACTCGAGTTCTTCGAGCGCGCGCTCGACGATCGGCAGGGTGATCACCGGAGTGGCGAAGATGCGGTCCTTGTAGTTGAACGACCACTGTTCGTACATCCACTCGTTGAGCGCGTGGATGACGTCGTGGGTCATCTCCGGGTCGTCCTTCATGCGTTCCTCGACCAGGCTGGCCAGAGTCGGGAACATCAAGGCGTAGTCGATGCCGAGTTCGTCCATGACCTCCAGCCGCGCGCCCGGTTCACGAAACGCTGGGATGGCCTTCATCGGCTCGCCCAGAATCTCTCGGTAGCTCTTGCCTTGGGCGCCGTGGCGGAAGTAGTCCTCCTGTGCGCCCGGCCGGGCCACCACCTCGAACGTGGGGTTGGGGATGTACTCGCTGATGTGGCCGCGGACCACGATTTTGGTGCGACCGCGGACCTGCACATAGTCGATGACACGCTTGCGGTTCTCCGGCAGGAACTTGGTCAGCGCCTCCTGCGGCTCGTACATGTGGTTGTCGGCGTCGAATACCGGGAAGGACAGTTCGCGGGACGGCATGGCGACTCCTGATCGTGGTGGTTCCGAAAAGCAGCGGCGGACAGGCGGTAATGACGTTACCACCCCGATGGGCGGATGCGGAATAGTCGTACGGCGGTCAGTGCCGGCCGGTTCAGTGTCGTTCCGGGGCGTTGACGATGGCGAAATTCACCGTCGCGGTCGCGGCGAGTTCGTCGTCGTCGCTGCGGTATACGTCCACCTGGGTGACGACGGCGCGTCGGCCGGCCCGCAGGACCCGGGCGACCGCCCGCGCGGAACCGGCGGTGATCGGGCGCAGATAACGGATGAACAGATCAGCGGTGGTCAAGCCGGCGCCCGCCGGCAGGTAATGCAGGCCAAGTTGACCGCCGGCTACGTCGGCCAGCGTGGCGAGCAGTCCGCCTTGAACCGCGCCGGAAGTGTTGACCACCTGAGGGCTGACCGTCAACTCCATCGTGTACTCGTCGTCGTGGTCGGTTTCGCGGAGACCGATTTGGGCGAACAATTCGCCCAGCGTCGGCGCGGTCACCTCGCGCTCGTCGTCGGCGCCGAGCGCATGGATGCAGAAGTCGTACAACTGGGCCGAGTCGATTGGCGCGCCAGTCAATTCGGCGCCCAGCCAATGCAATCGCTGCGCACCCAATACGGTCTGCATGATGATCGCCGCGGCGGATCCGACGTCGAGCCTGGGACCGAACACGCCTTCGGTGACGCCGCGCTGCACGATGTCGCGAATCAGTTGATGCAAAGGCGAGAGCACCCGCGCGTAGTCACGCGGCCGGGTTTCGGCCAAGTGCTGGTTGTAGAGGCTCAACGCCCGGTTGAGGCTGTCCTGGGTGCTGGATTCGGGTTGTGCGCTGATTCGGTCGATCACCAACTTCATCGCCGCGGTGCTGTCTAGTCCGGTGGTCTCCGCGCGCCAGGCCCGCGCCGTCTGCGCCATGGTCTTGTCGAACAGGGCGAGCAGCAACTCGTCCTTGCTGGAAAAGTGCTGATAGAAAGCCCGCAGCGACGTCTTGGAACGGGCGACCACTTCTTGCACCGTGAAATCGGTGCGGCCGGTCTCGCCGAGGATTTCCACCGCTGTCTTGATGAAGCGTTCACCGCGCGTGACGTCGGCTTCGCCGTCCAGGATGGGCATGGGCGCATCTCCTCTTCCGCCGCGCCTGATCGCACTTCGAGAATGAGGTTACCGCAGGTAGTGGCCCGACCGCCGCATAGCTGATGAGTTAGCCGCGGTGGCGGCCCTTGGTGAGCTGGTCAGCGGATATGGCCAGTTCCTCGGGCATCCGTCTGTTGCCGAGAAAGGCTGTGCGACAGTGAAAGTCGTTGGCCTCACCGGGAATCGGCAAGTACGGTCTGCCGCAAAGTGGCGGCGATCCGTTTGGATTTCGCACGCGGTACGAGGAGGTTCCAGTACGGTGGCCAGCTATGGGGGCTCGTGATGATGCGCAACAGGCGCTATCTCCGTCGATGACGGAATCCGCTGAACAAGCGACGCCAACGACTGTCGAATCCACCACGGCGCCCCGTTCGAGTGACGATGCGCCGGCTTGGCGGCCGTCTCGCTGGTTCCTCGCCGCGATTGTCGCGATCGGCGGCATGCAGCTGATGGTGGGCATGGATAACACCATCGCGGTGATCGCGCTTCCTAAGATCCAGGCCGAGCTGGGGCTCTCGGATGCCGGGCGGAGTTGGGTGATCACCGCCGCCTTGCTGACCTATGGCGGCCTGATGCTGCTGGGCGGCCGCCTGGGCGACACCATCGGGCGCAAACGCGCCTTCGTCATCGGTGTGGTGGTGTTCACCACGGCCCTGGGCCTGTGCGGCATTGCTTGGAACGAGGGCGTTCTCGTCCTGGGTCGGCTGCTGCAGGGGGTGGGGGGCGCGATCGTCGGACCGACCAGCTTGGCGCTGGTGGCGACTACGTTCCCGAAAGGGCCCGCACGCAACACCGCGGTAGCGGTGCTAGGTGCAATGGCCGGCATCGGCTCAGTGTTCGGCCTGGTTGTGGGCGGAATGCTCACCGAGGTGTCGTGGCGGCTCGTGTTTTTGGTGAACGTGCCGATCGGGGTCCTGGTGCTCTGGCTGGCCCAGACCGCGCTGCGGGAAACCCAGAAGGAACGGATGAAGCTCGACGCCGCCGGGGCCGTGCTGGCCACCTTGATCGGCACTGCGGCGGTTTTCGGCTTCTCGATCGGGCCGGAGAAGGGCTGGCTTTCGGCGCCGACCATCGGTTTGGCAGCGGTAGCTTTGGCTGCTTCAGTGGCGTTCGTCCTGGTGGAGCGTAGGGCCGAGAATCCCATCGTGCCGTTCGATTTGTTCTTCGACCGCAACCGGCTGGCCACGTTGGTGGCCATGTTTCTTGCTGGCGGGTTGATGTTCACCTTGGTCCTACTGGTCGCCGTGTACGTGCAGGACATCATGGGCTACAGCCCGCTGCGGGCGGGCATCAGCTTCATCCCGTTCACCATCGCGATGGCGGTCGGGGTGGGGGCGTCGTCACGCCTGGTGATGTGGTTCTCGCCGCGGGTGGTGGTGCTCGCCGGCAGCGTCCTGGTGCTGGTTGCGATGCTGTACGGCTCGACGTTCAATCACGGCATGCCGTACTTCCCGAACCTGGTTGTCCCAATCGTCGTCGGCGGTCTCGGTATCGGCGCGATGGGCCTCCCGCTGACATTGTCGTTGATCGCCAGCGTCGGCTCAGACCGTATCGGGCCCGCGTCAGCGATCGCAATGATCCTGCAGACCCTCGGCGGGCCGGTGGTGTTGGCCGTCGTCCAGGTTGCTGTCACATCGCGCACGCTGCAGCTGGGCGGCATCATCGGACCGGTGAAAGCCATGAACCCCGTGCAGTTGCATGCGCTGGACCGCGGCTACACGTACGGTCTGCTGTGGCTGGCCGGGTTGGTCATCCTGGTCGCCGGGGTGGCGTTGCTCATCGGCTACACCGCGCAGCAGGTGGCGCGCGCGCAGGAAGTCAAGCGGGCCGCCGACGCCGGGGAACTGTAAACAACCGCCAGTCCGCCGGGCGTCGGATCGCCATATCGCCGCGTGTAAGCCGTAATCCAGCAATCGTCAGCAATTATCGCGCGCATCTGTTACCGGCCGTCCGACTTGTGATCGTCCGCTGTCCTGGATTTCGACCTTTACCACACGACGCCGCAGGTCGGCGGTGTCAGTTTCGCCGCCAAAGCTCGGCCATGCGTATCACGTCGTGGCGGGCGCGCTCGTTCTCCAGACCATCCGTCAGCTACTTCAGATGCCCACCGCTTTTGCGAGCCTCACTTTCTCGAAACCTCGGACGGCCGCTGTTGGACTCCCGTAAAGTCTGCGGCGGCATGTCAATTAGACGCCCTGGGGGAACTGGTGAGTATCAATCCGTTTGATGATGACAATGGCAACTTTTTCGTCTTGGTCAACGACGAGGAGCAACACAGCCTGTGGCCGACCTTCGCCGACGTTCCAGCTGGCTGGCAGGTAGTTTACGGCGAAGCGGACCGCGCGGCATGTTTGGAGTACATCGAACAGAACTGGGCCGATATACGACCGAAGAGTTTACGCGACAGGCTGGCATCGGGCTGACGGCCCTCAAGATTCAACCGTGGGTTGGGGAGCCTTTGGGGAAGATGAATGGAGCTTGATGTCCGGTCGCTTCTGCTGACGCGCGGAGAGACAATGGAGCGCGACGCAGGACTTCCGCTGACGCGCGGACAGTTGGACATTTGGCTTGCGCAGGAGACGGGCCAATCCGACACGGAGTGGCAGCTCGGCCTATTCGTAAAAATAGCGGGTTCCGTAGAACGCGATCCGCTCGAGTGGACGATCCGCCGAGTGATACAAGAGGCCGAACCAGTCAGGGCTGCCGTCGTTGAGGTCGATGGACAGGTTTTTCAAAAAGCAGTTGATTATCCGGACGTCCAGCTGGAATTTTGCGACCTGACCGGTTCCCACCAGCCGGCGCAGGAAGCCAGGCAGCTAGCAGCATCGATACAACGCACGCCGATGCCGCTCAGCGGCCCGCTGTTCAAATTCGCGTTATTTCAGACGCGACTCGATGAATTCTATTTGTTCGGGTGCGGCCATCATATAGTCCTCGATGGCTCGGGCATCGCGCTGGTCGGTCATCGGATTGCGACTGTATATTCGGCAATTGTTTCCGGCTCGCCCATTCCCCCTGCGGTCTTCGGCTCATTGCAGGACTTAGTTGATTCTGAATTTGAATACGAAGCGTCAACTGATTACCTCGACGATCACGAGTATTGGGTAAGGAATTTGCCAGTCGAGCGTGGACCGCATTATCGGTCCCCGCAAGGCGGGAACGACGGTGATTCGTATTGGCCTTCCGCACCGGTTCAATTGGACCCGGTGGTCCTTCGCCGAGTCGAAGACTTATCTCGGGCGTGGAATGTGCCTCGGTCATCGGTGATCACTGCGGCGTGCGCACTTTTGGTGCGTAGGTGGTGTGCTGAGGGTTTGGAGGTGGCGCTGGACTTTCCGGTCACCAGGCGAGTTCATCCGGAGTCAAAAACGCTTCCTGGGATGGTTGCCGGGGTCGTGCCGTTGGTATTGACGGTTTCACCCCAAACCACGGTGACTGAATTCTGTGCGCATGTTGACGCCCGAATACGAGAAGCGCTGCAACATCAGCGGTTCCCGGTGCAAGCCCTTGAGCGCAAGGCCCGCTCGCGCGGCGCAGCGCAGCCGCTCGATCGGGTGAGCGTCAATTTCCTGCCGGCCGCATTCACACTCGATTTCGGTGGCGTCACGGCATCGGCATCGTTGACTAATGCCGGCCTCGTGGACGGCTTTGGGCTGATCTTCTCCGGTAGCGGTGACGACCTCTTTCTCAGCACGTTGGGCGCTGGGCATCCATTGTCGAATTTCGGTGTCGGCGATTTGGCGAAGCGGTTGGAGTCGGTATTGGCGACGATGACCGCCGATCCGGGACGCCAGTTGTCATCGCTGGATGTGTTGGATGCCAGTGAGCATGCCCGACTGGACGGCTGGGGCAACCGGGCGGTATTGACGGCGCCGGCACCTGCCTCGGCGTCGATTCCGACGTTATGGGCTGCGCAGGTGGCCCGTACCCCGGAAGCGCTGGCGCTGACCTTCGAAGGCCGCTCCATGACTTACCTCGAAGTCGAGGAAGCCGCGAATCGGCTGGCGCATCTGCTGACTGCGCACGGCGCGGGCCCCGGCGAGTGCGTGGCGTTGCTGTTTTCCCGGTCGGCTGAGGCGATCGTGGCGATTTTGGCGGTGCTCAAGACGGGGGCGGCGTATGTGCCGATGGACTCGGCGCTGCCGGCGGCCCGCATTGACTTCATGCTCGCCGATGCCGCACCGATCGCTGCGATCACCACCACGGGCTTGGGGTCCCAGTTGGACGGGTGCGATCTGCTGCTCATCGATGTCAACGACTCCCGTATTGGCGCCCAGCCCAGCACGGCTCTTTCGGCACCGAGCCCTGATGACGTCGCCTACCTCATCTACACCTCGGGCACTACCGGTGTTCCCAAGGGGGTCGCCGTCACCCACCACAACGTGACCCAGCTGGTGGAGTCACTGCAGGCCGACCTGGAACCGGTCGGTCAGGTGTGGACGCAGTGGCATTCGTTGGCCTTTGACGTTTCGGTGTGGGAGATCTGGGGTGCCCTGCTGCACGGTGGGCGGCTGGTGGTGGTGCCCGAGTCGGCAGTCGGTGCGCCGGACGACTTCCACGCCTTACTGGTCGCTGAAAAAGTTAGCGTTTTGAGCCAAACCCCTTCTGCCGTAGGGATGTTGCCGCCGTATGGCTTGGATTCTATGGCGTTGGTGGTGGCTGGTGAGGATTGCCCGGGCGAGGTGGTCGACCGGTGGGCGCCTGGGCGGGTGATGATCAACGCCTATGGTCCGACCGAGGCCACGGTGTATGCGGCGATGACCGCGCCGTTGGCGGTCGGGTCGAGTGTGGTGCCGATCGGCTCGCCGGTGAGCGGGGCGGCGTTGTTTGTGCTGGACGCGTGGTTGCGCCCGGTGCCGGCCGGTGTGGTAGCCGAGTTGTATGTGGCCGGCGCAGGCGTGGGGTGCGGTTATTGGCGTCGCCCGGGTCTGACGGCGGCGCGATTTGTGGCCTGCCCGTTTGGGGTTCCGGGAGCGCGGATGTACCGCACCGGGGATCTGGTGTGTTGGGACACCGAGGGGCAACTGCAGTACCTCGGGCGCGCCGATGAGCAGGTCAAGATCCGGGGGTATCGCATCGAGCTCGGTGAGGTGCGCGCAGCGCTGGCCGAGTTGGACGGCGTAGAGCAGGCGGTGGTGATCGCCCGCGAGGACCGCCCCGGCGACAAGCGTCTGGTGGGCTATGTCATCGGCACAGCGGATGCCGCCGAGTTGCGGGTCGCGCTTGCCGAGCGGCTTCCGTCGTACATGGTGCCTTCTGCGGTAGTAGCGCTGGGGGCACTGCCGTTAACACCGAACGGCAAACTCGACAAGCGCGCTCTGCCCGCACCGGAGTACGGGGACGTTGATCATTACCGCCCTCCGGCCAACGCGGTTGAGGAGATTCTGGCCGGCATCTACGCCCGGGTGCTCGATGTGGAGCGCGTCGGTGTGGATGACTCGTTTTTCGACCTGGGCGGGGATTCGCTTCTAGCAATGCGGGTGGTCGCAGCGGTCAACACCGGCCTGAATGCCGCTCTCTCGGCGCGCGCCTTGTTTGAGGCCCCCACGGTTGCCCAGTTGGCGCCCCGCATCACTGAGGGGCCGGGCGGGTTGCCGCGGCTGACACCGGTTGAGCGGCCCGAAGTGGTTCCCTTGTCGTTTGCTCAGCAGCGGTTGTGGTTCCTCGACCGATTCGAGGGCGGGGCTGCGACCTACAACATGCCGGCCGCTTTTCGGATCAGCGGGCCGCTGGCCGTCGAGGCGCTGCGTGCGGCGCTGGCCGACGTGGTGGGCCGCCATGAGACCCTGCGCACCGTGTTCCCGGCGGTTGCCGGGACACCCCAACAAGTAGTGATCCCTGCCGAGCGGGCCGATTTCGGTTGGGACGTTGTCGATGCGACCGGGTGGTCGGCAAGCCGACTGGATGAGGCGGTTGGCGCCGCGGTACGTTACAGCTTCGATTTGGCGGCCGAGATTCCCTTGCGCGCTTGGCTTTTCCGTGTCGGCGATGACGATCATGTGCTGGTGGCGGTGGTGCATCATATCGCCGGGGACGGTTGGTCGATTAGCCCTCTGGTGCGTGATCTGAGTACGGCCTATACCAGCCGGTGTGCGGGGCAAGTCCCCGGTTGGGCGCCGTTGCCGGTCCAGTACGCCGATTTCACGCTGTGGCAGCGCGCGCAGTTCGGTGATCTGGCCGATAGCGAGAGTCCGATTGCTGTGCAGCTGGCTTACTGGGAGCAGACCCTGGCCGGGCTGCCCGAGTACCTACGATTGCCCACCGACCGGCCCTACCCGCCGATTGCTGACTACCACGGCGCCAGCGTGATCGTGGACTGGCCCGTCGAGCTACAGCAGCGGATTGCAGCGGTGGCCCGCCAGCACAACACGACTGGCTTCATGGTGATACAGGCCGCGCTGGCGGCGCTGCTGGGCAAGCTCAGCGGAAGCCCTGATGTGACAGTCGGGTTCCCGGTTGCAGGGCGTCGTGACCCTGCGCTGGATGAGCTGGTGGGGTTCTTCGTCAATACGTTGGTCTTACGTGTCGATCTGGCTGGAGACCCCACCGTCGCGCAGCTGCTAGCCCAAGTGCGGGCGCGCAGTTTGGAGGCGTTCGAGCACCAGGATGTGCCGTTTGAGGTCCTGGTTGATCGACTCAACCCCACCCGAAGCCTGACTCATCACCCATTGGTTCAGGTGGTATTTGCTTGGCAGAACTTCCCTGGGCAAGACACCGACCCCTTGCGCCGGGTGAGTTTTGAGGATCTGCAGATCGCACCGATGGCGGTGGAAACCCAGGCTGCCCGCACGGATTTGGTGCTGTTCCTCGGCGAACGTTGGGACGAAACCGGTGAACCTGCCGGCATTTACGGGGTGGTGGAATTTCGAACCGACGTTTTCGACGCGGGCAGAATCGAAGCGTTGATTGAGCGGCTGCGCCGGGTGTTGGTGGCTATGACCGACGATCCCGGTCGACGGCTCTCGTCGATGGATCTGCTCGATGCCGACGAGCGCGCCCAGTTGGATGAGTGGGGTAACCGGGCGGTGCTTACCCAGCGCGCTGTCCCACCGATGTCGATTCCGGCGTTGTTCGCCACCCAGGCGGCGCGCGCTCCGGAGGCAGTTGCGCTGGTTTTCGAGGGCCGCTCGATGACGTATCGCGGGTTGGATGAGGCCTCTAACCGGCTGGCACACCTGTTGGCGGGCCACGGGGTGGGCCCGGGACATACTGTGGCGCTTCTGTTTTCACGTTCCGCCCAGGCGATCGTGGCGATGTTGGCGGTTTTGAAGACCGGGGCGGCGTATGTGCCAATGGACCCGGCGCATCCCGAAGCCAGGATCACATTCATCATCGAGGACACGGCGGCGATGGCCGCGGTCACGACGACCGCACTGGCCGAGCGGCTGCAGGGGTACGACCTGACGGTCATCGACATTGATGACCCCGCGGTGAGCAATCAGCGCAGCAGTGGCTTGCCGCCACCGGCGCCCGATGACATCGCTTACCTGATCTACACCTCGGGCACTACCGGTCTGCCCAAGGGGGTGGCGGTCACTCACCACAACGCGACCCAACTGCTGGCGTCGCCGGATCTCGTCGTGCCCCAAGCGGGGGTGCGGCCGCAGTGCCACACCTTGGCCTTCGACACCTCGGTGTGGGAGATCTTCGGTTCCCTGGTGCAGGGTGGACGACTGGTGGTGGTGCCCGAGTCGGTCGCGCGCTCGCCAGAAGACTTGCATGCGTTGCTGGTTAGCGAAGGCGTCAGCATGTTCGCCCAGACGCCGTCTGCGGTGGCGGCGTTGTCGCCAGAGGGGTTGGAGTCGGCGACGTTGTTCGTTGCCGGTGAGCCCTGCCCGGCCGAGGTGGTCAATCGGTGGGCGCCGGGCCGGGTGATGCGCAATGCCTACGGCCCGACCGAGACGACGATGGTGGTGGCGATCAGTGCGCCGTTGCGGCCGGGTCCAGGTGTCGTGCCGATCGGGTCGCCCATACCTGGGGCGGCGTTGTTTGTGCTCGATCAATGGTTGCGTCCGGTGCCCGCTGGTGTGGCGGGTGAATTGTATGTGGCCGGTGCCGGGGTGGCCTGTGGGTATGTGCGCCGCAGTGCGCTGACGGCGTCGCGGTTTGTGGCGTGCCCGTTCGGGGGCGCGGAGGCGCCGGGAAGACGTATGTATCGCACCGGGGATTTGGTGTGTTGGCGCCCCGACGGGCAGTTGGACTACTTCGGGCGTGCCGACGAACAGGTCAAGATCCGCGGCTACCGCATCGAACTCGGCGAGATCGAGGCCGCGTTGGCGGAGCATCCTCGGGTGGGGCAGGCGGTGGTCGTCGCTCACACGGACACGCGAACAGCGGGTGGCGGCGACGAGCCGAGCAACAAACAGTTGGTCGGCTATGTGGTGCTGGATCAGGAGATGATCCTGGTCCGCGAGCCCGGGCGAGAAGCGAAGCTCGTTGCGCAGTGGCAGGAACTTTATGGGGGCCTCTATTCGGGGTTGGCATCGACGACGGACGCCCCGGTTGCGTTGGGAGACGAGTTCGCAGGCTGGGACAGCAGTTACACCGGCAGCCCGATTCCGCTTGAGGAGATGCGGGAATGGCGCGCTGCTGCGGTGGATCGAATCCGTGGGTTGCGCGGGGCGCGGGTGCTGGAGATCGGCGTCGGTTCCGGGCTGTTGCTTGCGCGGTTGGCACCCGAGTGCGTCGAGTATTGGGGCACGGACTTCGCCGCGCCGACAATCCAGACGTTGCAGGCGGCGCTGGCCGGGCAGTCGTGGGGTGATCGGGTGCGGTTGCGGGTGCAGCCAGCCGACGTGGCCGACGGTTTGCCGAAGGGGCATTTCGATGTCGTGGTCCTCAACTCGGTAGCCCAGTACTTCCCCAGCGCGGGGTATCTACTTGATGTGCTGGCAGTAGCGATGCGATTGCTGGCACCGGGCGGGGCGTTGTTCATCGGCGACGTGCGCAACCTGTCGTTGTTGGAAGCGTTCACCACCGGTGTGGTGTGCGCGAATTCGGTCGATGGCGAGGACAGCGCCGCCGTCGTGGCCGAGCGGGTGCGCCGGGAAATGCTTGCCGAGCAGGAACTGCTATTGGCGCCAGAATTTTTCGCGGCTTTGCCGCAGCGCCTTCCCGACATCGGCGCGGTGGACGTCCAACTCAAGCAGATGCGGGCGGTCAACGAACTCAGCGGTTACCGATACGACGTGGTGCTGCGCAAGGCGCCGGTACCGGTGCGTTCCCTTACAGACCTACCGTCGCAACCGTGGCAACAGTTCGGAAGCTTGGACCGGCTGGCCGAACACCTGCAGTCACAGGGGCTGCCGGAATTACGCATAACCGGGGTGCCGCACAGCGGGATCTGGTCTGAGGAAGCCTTGGCGCGAGCGCTGCCTCAGTCCAGCGGCCGGGTGCCGATCAGCGAATTGCGCGCCGGCCTGTCCACACCCGATGGGGTATTGCCACACGAGTGTCATGGACTGGGCCAGGAACTGGGATATGCCACGGCGGTGACATGGTCGCCGACTGCTGGCCTGGTGGATCTGATCTTCACTCACCCCGCTGCACCAGCCAACGGCTCGGGGCCGACGGCACTGTCGGATCTGTACCTGCCGGCCACACCGGTGGGTTCACTGGCCGGGTACGTCAACGACCCGGCGGCGATCGAGCGAGCCACTGAGCTGCGTCGCTTTGTGGCCGAAAGGTTGCCGGAGTTCATGGTGCCAGCCGCGGTCATGGTGGTGGAGTCGCTGCCATTGACGGTCAACGGCAAACTTGATCGCCGAGCGTTGCCAGCCCCGGAGTTCGTCAGCGGGGTGGCCTATCGGGCGCCGCGTGATCAACGCGAGCAGACGTTAACCGCGCTGTTCGGCGAGGTTCTCGGGGTGACCCGGGTCGGCATCGATGAGTCGTTTTTCGACCTGGGTGGTCATTCACTGTCTGCGACATGGCTGCAAGCGCGGGTGCGGGCTGAACTGGGTGTGGAGGTCCCGATCCGAGCGTTGTTCGACACGCCCACCGTGGCCGGGTTGACCGAATGGATGAGCGCGCATCACGCGGAACGGGCCGAGACAGCCTTGACAGCGCAGCATCGACCTGCGGCGGTTCCGTTGTCGTATGCGCAGCAGCGGTTGTGGTTTTTGGAGCAGTTGCAGGGGCCGTCATCGATTTACAACATGGCTACCGCATATCGAATCACCGGGGCGCTGGATGTCGCGGCATTGGGTGCGGCGTTGGTTGATGTGGTGGGCCGTCATGAGAGTCTGCGCACGCTGTTTGCCGCAGTCGATGGGGTACCTCAACAGGTGGTGGTCCCGGTAGAGCGGGCCGAGGTCAGCTGGGACATCGTTGATGCCAGCGGTTGGTCGGGGGGCCGGCTGAGTGAGGCCATCGACGCGGCGGTGCGGTACTCGTTTGACCTGTCGGCCGAGATCCCGTTGCGGGCATGGCTTTTCCGGGTCGGCGATGATGAGCATGTGTTGGTGGCGGTGGCCCACCATATTGCTGCCGATGGGTGGTCGGTGAGCCCGTTGGTGCGTGATTTGGGCGTGGCTTACGGCAGCCGGTGCGTCGGGCAGGCTCCTGACTGGGTGTCGCTTCCGGTGCAGTATGTCGATTACACGTTGTGGCAGCGTGATCAGCTGGGTGATCTGGCTGATAGCGAGAGCCGCATCGCCGCGCAGTTAACTTACTGGCAGCAGGCGTTGGCGGGGTTGCCCGAGCGGCTGCAGTTGCCCACCGATCGGCCCTACCCGCCGGTGGCGGATTACCGCGGTGCCAGTGTGGCCGTGGATTGGCCGGCGCAGCTGCAGCAGCAGATTGCCCGGATCGCTGGTGAGCACCAGGCGACCAGTTTCATGGTGGTGCAGGCCGCGTTGGCGGTGTTGTTGTCCAAGCTGAGCGCCAGTTGCGATGTGGCGGTGGGGTTCCCGATCGCCGGGCGGCGCGATCCGGCGCTGGACGAGTTGGTCGGGTTTTTCGTCAACACCTTGGTGTTGCGGGTTGATCTAGCCGGTGATCCCACCGTCGCCGAGGTGCTGGCCCAGGTGCGAGCACGCAGTCTGGCCGCCTACGAGCATCAAGACGTGCCCTTTGAGGTGCTGGTGGAGCGGCTCAACCCCACCCGCAGCCTGACCCATCACCCGTTGGTGCAGGTGTTGTTGGCCTGGCAGAACCTTCCCGCGCAGAGCACCGATCCTGCCAGCTTCGCTTTGGGTGACCTGGAGCTCGCTCCGCTGTCGCCGGACACCCACACCGCCCGCGTGGACCTGACATTTTCGCTCGCCGAAAACTGGGACGAGGCTGGCAGCCCGACCGGGATTAGCGGGACCGTGGAATTTCGTACCGACGTATTTGATGCCGCGAGCATCGAGGTGCTCGTCGGGCGATTGCAGCAGGTGCTGGCGGCGATCACTGCCGAGCCGACTCGGCGGCTGTCGTCGATCGGGCTGCTTGATGCGGTTGAGCAGGCCCGGCTTGATGGGTGGGGAAACCGGGCGGTGTTGACTGCACCGGCGCCCGCCGGGAGGTCGATTCCGGAATTGTTCGCCATCCAAGTGGCGCGCGCCCCGGAGGCGGTGGCGCTGGTCTGCGGCGATTGCACCTGGACCTACCAGGAGCTGGATGAGGCCTCTAACCGGTTGGGGCACTTGCTGCTTGGTCTCGGTGCGGGCCCGGGACAGTGTGTGGCGCTGCTGTTTTCGCGGTCGGCTGAGGCGATCGCGGCGATTCTGGCGGTGCTCAAGACGGGGGCGGGGTATCTGCCGATCGATCCGATGTCGCCCGCGGCGCGGATGCAGTTCATGGTTGCCGATGCCGCGCCGACCGTCGCGATCAGCACAGCCGGGCTGGCCGGCCGGCTGCACGGCTGCGAGTTGGCCGTCATTGATGTCGACGACCCTCGCATCGATACCCAACCCAGCACGGCGTTGCCGGCGCCGGCCGCCGATGACATCGCCCACATCATCTACACCTCGGGCACGACGGGGATACCCAAGGGGGTGGCCGTCACCCACCGCAACGTGACCCGGCTGTTCGATTCACTGGACGCTGGCTTGGAGCTGGCGCCGGGACAGGTGTGGACACAGTGTCATTCGTTGGCTTTCGACTATTCGGTGTGGGAGATGTGGGGGGCGCTGCTGCACGGTGGGCGCCTGGTGGTGGTGCCCGACGACGTGACGCGCGCCCCAGACGAGTTCCACGCCTTGCTGGTTGCTGAAAAGGTCAGTGTGTTAAGCCAAACCCCTTCTGCGGTGGGTGTGCTTTCCCCGGAAAGGCTGGAATCGGCGGCGTTGGTGGTGGCCGCTGAGCCGTGTCCGGTCGAGGTGGTGGAGCGGTGGGCGCCGGGCCGGGCGATGGTCAACGCTTATGGGCCGACGGAGACCACGGTGTACGCGGCGATCAGTGCGCCGCTGACACCAGGGTCGGGGGTGGTGCCGATCGGGTCGCCGGTGCCGGGGGCGGCGTTGTTTGTGCTCGATGCCTGGTTGCGTGCGGTGCCGGCTGGGGTGGCCGGTGAGTTGTATGTGGCCGGGTCGGGAGTCGGTGTCGGGTATGTGCGTCGGCCCGGGTTGACGGCCTCGCGGTTTATCGCCTGCCCGCTCGGCGGGACCGGGTCGCGGATGTATCGCACCGGGGATCTGGTGTGTTGGCGCGCCGATGGACAGCTGGAGTATTTGGGGCGTGCTGATGAGCAGGTTAAGATCCGCGGCTATCGCATCGAATTGGGCGAAGTGCAAGCGGCGCTCAATGCCCTAGATGGGGTGGCCCAGGCGGTGGTGGTTGCCCGTGAGGACCGCCCCGGCGACAAACGCCTGGTGGGCTACATCACCGGCACCGCCGATCCGGTCGAGTCGCGCGCAGCATTGGCTGAGCGGCTGCCGGCCTACATGATCCCCGCAGCGGTAGTGGCCCTGGACACCTGGCCGTTGACCCCCAACGGCAAACTGGACACCCGCGCGCTGCCGGCGCCGGAGTATCACGAGACCGGTTATCGCGTCCCGGCCACCGCTATCGAGGAGATTCTGGCCGGTATCTATGCGCGGGTGCTGGGGTTGGAGCGGGTTGGGCTCGACGACTCATTCTTCGATCTGGGTGGGGACAGCATTTCGGCGATGCGGCTGGTCGCCGCGGCCAATACCGCTCTGGAGGCGGATCTTTCGGTGCGGTCGGTGTTTGAGGCGCCCACGGTGGCCCAGTTGGCCCCCCGGGTCGGTGGAAGTGAGAGTCGGCGTAAGCCATTGGTGGCCGTCGAGCGGCCGGCGAGAGTTCCGTTGTCGCTTGCCCAGAACCGGTTGTGGTTCCTCGACCAATTGCAGGGCCCCTCACCGGTCTACAACATGCCGGTGGCGTTGCGGTTGAGCGGGGCGCTGGATACCGACGCGTTGGCTGCGGCGCTGGGCGATGTGGTGGGCCGGCACGAGAGTCTGCGCACGTTGTTTCCGGTAGTCGACGGGACACCCCAGCAAGTGGTAATGGCGGCCGACGAGGCCGACTTCGGCTGGCGGGTCGTTGACGCCACTAGTTGGTCGGCAGAGCGGCTGGCTGAGGCGATCAGCATGGCGGTGCGGTACTCGTTCGACTTGACTGCTGAGATCCCTTTGCGGGCAACGCTTTTGCACCTCGGTGACGATGAGCATGTGTTGGTGGCGGTGGCCCACCATATCGCTGCCGATGGCTGGTCGGTCACCCCGTTGGTGCGTGATCTGGGCGTGGCTTACGCCAGCCGGTGTGTCGGGCAGGCTCCGGGCTGGGCGGCGCTACCGGTGCAGTATGTCGATTACACGTTGTGGCAGCGCGAGCAGTTGGGGGATCTCGATGATCCCGGTAGTCCGATCGCCGCGCAGCTGGCCTACTGGCAGCAGGCGTTGGGCGGGGTGCCCGATCGCTTGGTGCTGCCGACCGATCGGCCCTACCCGCCGGTGGCTGATCAGCGTGGCGCCAGTGTGGCCGTGGATTGGCCGGCGCAGCTGCAGCAGCGGATTGCCCGGGTGGCTGGTGAGCACCAGGCGACCAGTTTCATGGTGGTGCAGGCCGCGTTGGCGGTGTTGTTGTCGAAGCTGAGCGCCAGTTCAGATGTGGCGGTGGGGATTGCGATCGCCGGACGTGGTGACCCGGCACTGGATGAGTTGGTGGGATTTTTTGTCAACACCTTGGTGTTGCGGGTTGATCTGTCCGGTGATCCCACCGTCGCTGAGCTGTTGGCCCAGGTGCGCGCGCGCAGCCTGGCCGCTTACGAGCATCAAGACGTGCCCTTCGAGGTTCTGGTGGAGCGGCTCAACCCCAGTAGGTCTCGGAAGCATCACCCGCTGATCCAGGTGATGCTGGGTTGGCAGAACCTTCCCGAGCAACGCGAACCTGCAGCAGGGCTGAGGTTGGGTGATGTCCAGGTCAGCCCGCTGACAGTGGACACCCAAACGGCGCGAATGGATTTGGTAATTTCTTTGGCCGAACGTTTCACCGAGGCCGGGGAGCCTGGCGGGATTGGAGGGGCGGTGGAATTTCGCACCGACATTTTCGACGCACCGAGAATTGAGGCGCTAATCGAGCGGTGGCGGCGGGTGCTGGTGGCGTTGACCGCCGACACGAAGCGGCGGTCATGACCGCCGACACGGGGCCGCGGCTGTCGTCGATCGATCTGCTCGATGAGGATGAGCAGGCCCAGTTGGATGAGTGGGGCAACCGGGCGGTGTTGGCTGCGCCGGCCACTAGGCGGGTGTCGATTCCGGAGTTGTTCGCTGCGCAGGTGGAGCGCACACCCGAAGCGAGGGCGGTGGTCTGCGGCGAGAGTTCGTGGACGTATCGCGAACTGGATGTGGCTGCAAACCGGTTGGCGCACTTGCTGGTTGCACATGGTGTGGGTGCGGGACAGTGTGTCGGGTTGTTGTTGTCGCGGTCGACTGAGGCGATCGTGGCGATTTTGGCGGTTGTGAAGACCGGGGCGGCGTATCTGCCGATCGACCCGGCCGCGCCGGCTGCACGGATGCGGTTCATGCTCGCCGATGCCGCGCCGGTCGTGGTGATCACCACCACCGGGCTGGTCGACCGGCTCGACGGGCATGACGTGTTGGTCATCGACGTGAGCGATCCCGTTACGGCCACCCAACCCAGTACCGCATTGCCGGCGCCGGCGCCCGACGATATTGCCTACCTGATCTACACCTCGGGCACCACCGGGGTGCCCAAGGGGGTGGGCATCACCCACTACAACGTGGTCCAGCTGATAGAGGCACTGGACGCGGAGCTGTCAGGTCAGGTGTGGACGCAGTGCCATTCGTTGGCCTTCGACTTTTCGGTGTGGGAGATCTGGGGTGCGTTGCTGCGCGGTGGGCGGCTGGTGGTGGTGCCCGAAGCGGTAACGGGCTCCCCGGACGATTTCCACGACCTGCTCGTCGCCGAAAAGGTCAGCGTGCTCACGCAAACCCCGTCTGCCGCGGGAATGCTCTCGCCCGACGGTTTGGGATCGGTGACGTTGCTGGTCGGCGGTGAGGCGTGTCCGGTGGCGGTGGTGGATCGGTGGGCGCCGGGGCGGGTGATGATCAACGCCTACGGCCCGACGGAGACCACGGTCTATGCGGCGATCAGTGCGCCGCTGGTAGCGGGGTCCGGAGTGGTGCCGATCGGTGCGCCGGTGGCCGGGGCGGCGTTGTTCGTGCTGGACGAATCGTTGCAGGCGGTGCCGGCCGGTGTTGTCGGCGAGTTGTATGTAGCCGGCACCGGTGTGGGGGTTGGGTATTGGCGCCGCGCGGGGCTGACGTCGTCGCGGTTTGTCGCGTGTCCCTTTGCAGGGTCAGGGGCGCCCGGAACACGCATGTATCGCACGGGCGATTTGGTCTGGTGGCGAGCTGACGGACAGCTGGAGTATTTGGGGCGCGCCGATGAGCAGGTGAAGATTCGCGGGTACCGCATTGAGCTCGGTGAGGTTCAGGCGGCGTTAAGCGCGCTGGATGGAGTGGCTCAGGCGGTGGTCGTTGATCGTGAAGACCGCCCTGGTGATAAACGTCTGGTGGGTTATGTCACCGGCGCAGCAGATCCCGCGCAGATCCGCGCGCGGCTGGCTGAGCGGTTACCGGCCTACATGATTCCGGCGGCGGTGGTGGTGCTAGATAGCCTGCCGTTGACCGTAAATGGCAAACTCGACAAGCGAGCTTTGCCGGTACCGCAGTACCAGGATGCCGATGCTTACCGTGCGCCGGCCACCCCTACCGAGGAGATTCTGGCCGGTATTTATGCCCGGGTGCTGGGGCTGGATCGGGTCGGGGTCGACGACTCATTCTTCGACCTGGGTGGGGATTCACTGTCGGCGATGCGCGTGGTTGTTGCCGCAAACGCCGGCTTGGGTGCCAGCCTTGCGGTGCGCACGCTGTTTGAGGCGCCGACGGTGGCCGAGTTGGCGCCGCGTATCGGCGAAGACGGGGATCGCCGTGCGCCGTTGGTGGCCGGCCCGCGACCGGCGAGGGTCCCGTTGTCGTTTGCTCAGAGCCGGTTGTGGTTTTTGGACCGGTTCGAGGGCGGGGCGGCGACCTACAACATGCCGACGGCGTTTCGGATCAATGGGCCCTTGGATGCCGACGCACTGGACGCGGCGCTCGATGATGTGATCGCTCGCCATGAAGCGCTGCGCACGGTATTTCCCGATGTGGACGGTGTGGCGGTGCAGCAGGTGTTGCCGGCTCAGCCGGGGATGTGGCGGCGCGGCGATGCTGCCGTGGTGGCGGTGGCTGAGCAAGATGTCGCCGGCGAGTTGGTGCGGCTGGCCGGGCATCGGTTTGATCTGGCGAGCGAGATCCCCATTCGTGCCCAGATCTATGCGGTAGGTCCCGAGCAGTATGTGGTGGGGATTGTGGTGCACCACATCGCTTTTGACGGCTGGTCACTGGCTCCGATGGTCCGGGATGTGGGACAGGCGTATGAGGCGCGGCGGCGCAGCCGGGCGCCGGGGTGGCCTGATTTGGCAGTGCAATATGCGGATTACACGCTGTGGCAACAGGATTGGCTCGGGGACGAGTCTGATCCCGCCAGCGTGATTGCTTCGCAGTTGGCCTATTGGCGCCAGGAGTTGGCTGACATGCCTGAGGTGGTGTCGCTGCCGACCGATCGGGTCCGTCCGGCGGTGCCCAGTTACCGCGGTGATGTGGTGGAGGTTCGCATCGACCCGCAAGTGTGGGCGGGGGTCAAGGCGTTGGCGGGGGCGCATAACGCGACGGCGTCGATGGTGTTGCAGGCGGTGTTGGCGGTGGTGTTGCACCGGGCCGGGGCCGGTGAGGATATTGCGTTGGGCACCCCGATCGCCGGGCGGGTCGATGAGGCGCTGGATGATCTGGTCGGGTTTTTCGTCAACACGTGGGTGCTGCGTGTCGGGCTGACTTCCGCGGACCGGTTTTCCGACGTGCTGGAGCGGGTGCGGGATAAGGCGCTGGATGCCTACAGCAATCAGGATGTGCCGTTCGAGCGGCTCGTTGAACAGCTCAATCCGGTGCGCTCCACGGCGCACCACCCGCTGTTTCAGGTGGGCATGGCCTTCCAGAACAATGCGCGCCCCGAAGTGGCGCTCGGCGGAGTCGGCGTCGAACCGCTGGCCGTTTTCACCCACACATCAAAGTTTGACCTTGATATCCAGCTGAGTGAGGCGCCCGGCGAGGATCCGGGCGCGCCGATGGCTGCCGGGGTGGTGTTGTATGCCACGGATTTGTTTGACCGGTCCAGCATTGAGCGGGTGGTCGGCTGGTTTGGCAGGGTGATCGAGGCGGTAGTCGCTGATGCCTCGGTGGTAGTGGGCCAGGTGTCGTTGCTGAATCGCGGCGAACGAGATCTGTTGCTATCGCGGTGGTCTGGGGTGGACGTGGCGGCGCCGGTGGGGGTGGCGCCGCAGATATTGGCGGCGGCGGTGGCCGCCGATGCGCAGGCGGTGGCTGTGGTCGACGGTGCGCGCAGCGTGTCGTATGGCGAGCTTGATGTGTGGTCGTCGCGTTTCGCGCGGGTGCTGATTGAGGCGGGGGTGGGGCCTGAGCGCGCGGTGGGCGTGGCGATGGATCGGTGTGTGGAGTTGGTGGTGGCCTGGTGGGCCATCGTCAAGGCCGGCGGGATTTATGTGCCGGTGGATGCGGCTCATCCGGTGGAGCGCATCGCCGCGGTGTTGGATGCGGCGGGTGCAGTGTGTGTATTGGCGTGCACTGCAGACACGGTGGCCGGGACCGGGAGTCGCCCGGTGTTTCGCATCGACGAGCTGGATGTCTCGGGGCGCAGTGGTGATCCGATTGCCGATGCGGATCGACTCGCGCCGTTGGGGGTTGACAACGGCGCGTATGTGATTTTCACGTCCGGGTCGACGGGGGTGCCCAAGGGGGTGGCGGTCAGCCATGCCGGGCTGCTGGGGGTGGCTGCGGCGCAACGCGAGCTGCTTGGCCTGGGTGACGATGCGCGGGTGTTGATGGTGGCCGCGCCGACCTTTGATGCCTCGGTGTTTGAAATGTTGTGGGCGGCGGGGGCGGGCGCGGCGGTGGTGGTGGCGCCGCCGGGGGTGTATGCCGGGCAGGCGTTGACCGCGCTGTTGGCGGAGCAACACGTCGGTGCGGCGGTGGTGACGCCGACGGTGTTGGCGTCGCTGGATCGGACCCGGCTCGAAAACCTCGGCACGCTGCTGACGATGGGGGAGGCCTGCCCGGGTGAGTTAATGGCCGCTTGGGCACCGGGCCGGGTGATGATCAATGCTTACGGGCCAACCGAGACCACCATCTGGGCGACCGGTAGTGCGCCGTTGGTGGCGGGGCAGCCGATCGACATTGGTGGCCCGATCGCGGGGGTGCGCCCATGGGTGCTTGATGGGCAGTTGGGCCCGGCGCCGGTGGGGGTGGTCGGTGAGTTGTATGTGGGTGGGCCGGCGGTGGCGCGTGGCTATGTGGGCCGGGCGGGGTTGACCGCGGAACGGTTTGTGGCCAACCCCTTTGGCGGTGTCGGGGCGCGAATGTATCGCACCGGGGACCTGGTGCGCTGGACTGCCGGTGGCCGCCTGCAGTATGTGGGTCGCGCTGATGCGCAGGTCAAGTTGCGCGGGCAGCGCATCGAATTGGGCGAGATCGAAAACACCTTGTTGGCCTGCCCGCAAGTCGCTGGGGCTGCTGCCAGCGTGCACCACAGCGCTACCGGCGCGCAGTTGGTCGCCTACGTAACGCTTGAGGACATCGCCAGCGCCGAGGACGACACTCAGACCGTTGAGGGGTGGCAGCACCTCTATGACGAGTTGTACGGCGCTGAGGCCGCGGCGCCGGGATTCGGCATGGATTTTCGGGGCTGGAACAGCAGCTACACCGAAATGCCGATTCCACTGGAGGAGATGGCCGAGTGGCGCGCGGCCACCGTGGAGCGGATCCGTGCGTTGCATCCGGCGCGGGTGCTGGAGATCGGGGTCGGTTCGGGGTTGGTGCTCTCGCAAGTCGCCCCGCAGTGTGAGCACTATGTCGGCACCGACATGTCGGCGGCGGCGATCACGAGCCTGCAGGCGGCGGCGGCCGCACAGCCCTGGGGTGAGCGTGTCGAATTGCTTTGCCAGGCCGCCGATGTCATCGAAGCGCTGCCCCACAGTTATTTCGACACAATCATTATCAACTCGGTCATCCAATATTTCCCTAACGCCACCTATCTGCGCCAAGTCATCGACAACGCCTTGCAGTTGTTGGCCCCGGGTGGCGCGTTGTTCATCGGTGATGTGCGCAACCACAGCCTGCAGAGTGCGTTGCAGACCGGGATCGCGCTCGCCCAGGACGCTAAAGCTGATGCCGACGAGATCCGCCAACGAGCCCAACGCGCGCTGCTCGCTGAGACCGAATTGCTGCTGTCCCCGGAATATTTCACCACGTGGGCCGCCGAGAATTCATCGGTGGCCGGGCTTGAGATGCAAGTCAAACGCGGGGTGGCCGACAACGAACTGACCCGGTACCGCTACGACGTCATCATCTACACCACCCCCACACCGGTGCGCTCACTGGCCGATGCACCGGTCTGGGCATGGACCGATGGCCCGAGCCTGGAGGGGTTGGCGGAGCGGTTGCTAGCCGAACATCCGGGGGTTGTTCGCGTGACCGGAATTCCGCGTGCTGGGCTGATCGGTGAGGTCTGCACCGACCATGCCCTCGAGGCTGGGCTGGCGCTGGACGACGCGCTTGCCGACGCTGCCGCCGCGACCGCCGGTTCTGTTGTGCCCGAAGACTTGTATCGCATTGCGGACAGCACCGGATATCGGGTCGCAGTGAGCTGGGGTAGCCGGCCAGGCATGTTGGATGCGGTTTTCCTGGCCGCCAACGATGCGGACCCTCGCATCGCGCTGACTGACTTGTATTTGCCGGTGGTCGAGCACCACGTCATTTACGCCAACGACCCGCAGACCAACTCCAAACTGGGTGCGGTGCGACAGCGGCTGGGCGCGTGGTTGCCCGACTACATGGTGCCGGCTCAGATCGTGGTGCTCGAGGAGTTCCCGCTGACTTCCTCGGGCAAGATCGACCGAAAAGCGCTGCCCGCCCCGATCTTTGCAGCCACGACGTTTCGGGCGCCGCAAAGCCCTACCGAGAAGCTGGTGGCCGAGGTGTTCGCCGAGGTGTTGGGGACGGCCCGGGTCGGTCTTGATGACGACTTCTTCGCCCTGGGCGGGGACTCGCTGATCGCCGCGCGGGTCAGTGGGCGGCTGCAACTGGCGTTGGGCCGCCAAGTGCCGGTGCGGTACCTGTTCGACGCGCCCACTGTCGGGGGTCTGGCCGAGTATCTGCATCGTCATCGTGGCGGTCCCGCCCGCGCGCCGCTGCAGCCGATGCCTCGCCCACAACGGATTCCGTTGTCGTATGCCCAAAACCGGTTGTGGTTCTTGGATCAGTTGCAGGGGCCGTCGCCGATTTACAACATGCCCGTGGCATTGCGGATCAGCGGACCGCTGGATGTTGAGGCGTTAGGTACGGCGTTGGGCGATGTGGTGGCCCGCCATGAGAGTCTGCGCACTCTGATTGCGACGGTCGAGGGGACCCCTGAGCAGATAGTGGTCCCGGTTGAGCGGGCCGAGTTGGGTTGGCAGGTCGTTGATGCCGCTGATTGGCCGTCGGAGCGGCTGGGCGAGGCCATTGACGCGGCGGTGCGGTACTTGTTTGATTTGTCGACCGAGATTCCTTTGCGGGTATGGCTTTTCCGCCTGACCGACGACGAGCATGTGTTGGTGGCGGTGGTGCATCATATTGCCGCCGATGGCTGGTCGGTCACCCCTTTGGTGCGGGATCTGGGGGTGGCCTATGGCAGCCGCTGTGTCGGGCAGGCTCCCGACTGGGCGCCGCTACCGGCGCAATATGTCGACTACACGCTGTGGCAGCGTGAACACCTCGGTGACCTAGCCGCCAGCGACAGCCCGATCGCCGCCCAGGTGGCCTACTGGCAGCAGGCGTTGGCCGGGCTGCCCGAGCGCCTGCAGTTGCCCACCGATCGGCCCTACCCGCCGGTGGCGGATTACCGCGGCGCCAGTGTGGCCGTGGATTGGCCGGCACAGCTGCAGCAGCAGGTCGGCCGAGTAGCCAGTGAGCACAACTCCACCAGCTTCATGGTGATCCAGGCCGCGCTAACTGTGCTGTTGTCCAAGCTCAGCGCCAGTTCTGATGTGGCACTAGGCATCGCAATCGCCGGGCGCGGCGACCCCGCGCTCGATGACCTTGTGGGCTTCTTCGTCAACACCCTGGTGCTGCGTGTTGATCTAGCCGGTGACCCCACCGTCGCTGAGCTGCTGGCCCAAATACGATCGCGCAGCCTCACCGCCTACGAGCACCAAGACGTGCCCTTCGAAATCCTCGTCGAGCGCCTGAACCCCACCCGAAGCCTGAGCCACCATCCGCTGATCCAAGTGCTGCTTGCCTGGCAGAACTCCGACTGGCAGGACAGTAACGCCGCCGGGATGGCCCTGGGTGGCCTCCAGGTGACCCCGTTGGGGGCTGATACCTCTACGGCCCGTACAGATTTGACGTTTTCGCTGGGTGAACGCTTTACCGGCGCGGGTGAGCCTGCTGGGATCGGTGGGGCGGTGGAGTTTCGTACCGACGTATTCGATGCAGACACCATCCAAACACTGATCGGACGGCTGCAGCGGGTGTTGGTGGCGATCACCGCTGAGCCGGCTCGGCGGTTGTCGTCGATAGATCTGCTTGATGCGGTTGAGCAGGTTCGGTTGGAGGAGTGGGGCAACCGGGAGGTGTTGGCTGCGCCGGCGCCGGCGGCGGTGTCGATTCCGGAGTTGTTCGCGATCCAGGTGGCGCGGAGGCCCAGCGCGGTTGCGCTGGTCTTTCAAGACCTTTCGGTGACGTACCGCCAGCTCGATGAAGCCTCTAACCGGTTGGCGCACTTGCTGTGTGCTCATGGTGTCGGTCCGGGACAATGTGTGGCGCTGCTGTTGTCGCGTTCGGCTGAGGCGATCGCGGCGATTCTGGCGGTGCTCAAGACCGGGGCGGCGTATCTGCCGATCGATCCGGTGGTGCCCGCGGCGCGGATGCAGTTCATCCTTGATGATGCCGCGCCGACTGCGGTGATCGCCACCGCCGGTCTGAGGTCGCGGCTCGACGGGTGCGAGTTGGCCGTCGTTGATGTCGACGATCCTCGTATCGATGCTCAACCCAGCACGGCGTTGCCGGCGCCGGACGCTGATGACATTGCCCACATCATCTACACCTCGGGCACGACGGGCACTCCTAAGGGGGTGGCGGTCACCCACCACAACGTGACCCGGTTATTTGACTCACTGGATGTGGGTTGGGAGCTGGCGCCCGGGCAGGTGTGGACGCAATGTCATTCGTTGGCTTTCGACTATTCGGTGTGGGAGATGTGGGGGGCGCTGCTGCACGGCGGGCGCCTGGTGGTGGTGCCCGACGAGGTGACGCGCTCCCCGAAGGACTTTCACGACCTGTTGGCTGCTCAAGCAGTCAGTGTGTTGAGCCAGACCCCCTCGGCAGTTGGTGCGCTTTCTCCGGAAAGGCTGGAATCGGCGGCGTTGGTGGTGGCCGCTGAGCCCTGTCCGGTCGAGGTGGTGGAGCGGTGGGCGCGGGGGCGGGCGATGGTCAACGCCTATGGGCCGACGGAGACGACGGTGTATGCGGCGATCAGTGCGCCGCTGAAGCCAGGGTCGGGCGTGGTGCCGATCGGGTCGCCGGTGCCGGGGGCGGCGTTGTTTGTGCTTGATGCCTGGTTGCGTGCGGTGCCGGCGGGGGTGGCCGGTGAGTTGTATGTGGCCGGGTCCGGGGTCGGTGTTGGGTATGTGCGCCGGGCCGGGTTGACGGCGTCGCGGTTTGTCGCCTGCCCGTTCGGCGGAACTGGGGTGCGGATGTATCGCACCGGGGATTTGGTGTGTTGGCGCGCTGATGGACAGCTGGAGTATTTGGGGCGTGCTGATGAGCAGGTCAAGATCCGCGGCTATCGCATCGAACTCGGCGAGATCCAAACAGCCTTAGCGGGTTTGGCGGGCGTCGAGCAGGCGGTGGTCGTTGCCCGTGAGGACCGCCCCGGCGACAAACGCCTGGTGGGCTACATCACCGGTACCGCAGATCCGGTCGAGTCGCGCGCAGCATTGGCTGAGCGGCTGCCGGCCTACATGATCCCCGCAGCGGTGGTGGCCCTGGACGCCGTGCCGTTGACGGTCAACGGCAAGGTCGATACCCGTGCGCTGCCGGCACCGGAATACAGCGCGACGCAGTATCGGGCTCCGGCCAGTCCCACCGAAGAAACCCTGGCCGACATCTACGCCCAAATCCTGGGACTGGAGCGGGTCGGGGTCGACGACTCGTTCTTCGATTTGGGTGGGGACAGCATTTCGGCGATGCGGCTGATCGCCGCGGCCAATACCGCTTTGGAGGCGGATCTTTCGGTGCGGGCGGTGTTTGAGGCGCCCACGGTTGCCCTGTTGGCCCGACGGGTCGCTGAGGGCGAGGGTCGGCGTCAGCCGTTGGTGGCCGTGGAGCGGCCGGCAAGGGTTCCGCTGTCGTTTGCGCAGAACCGGTTGTGGTTCCTCGATCAGTTGCACGGGCCGTCGCCGGTTTACAACCTGGCGGTGGCGTTGCGGTTGAGCGGGGCGTTGGATGTCGAGGCGTTGGCTGCGGCGCTGGGCGATGTGGTGGGTCGCCAGGAGAGCCTGCGCACTCGGTTTGTCGCGGCCGATGGCGTACCTCAGCAGGTGGTGGTTCCCGTTGAGCGGGCCGACTTCGGTTGGCGGGTCATCGATACCAGCGGCTGGCCGGCAGAGTCGCTCGGTGCGGCCATCGAAGCGACGGTGCGCTACACGTTTGACTTGTCAGCCGAGATCCCGTTGCGGGCAACGCTTTACCGCCTCGGCGATGATGAGCATGTGTTGGTGGCGGTGGCCCATCATATCGCCGCTGATGGCTGGTCGATCACCCCGTTGGTGCGTGATCTGGGCGTGGCCTATGCCAGCCGGTGCGTCGGTCAGGCGCCTGGCTGGGCGCAGCTTCCGGTGCAGTATGTCGATTACACGTTGTGGCAGCGCGAACAGCTGGGGGACCTTGAGGATCCCGACAGTCGCATCGCTGCGCAGCTGGCCTACTGGCAGCAGGCGTTGGCGGGGTTGCCCGAGCGGCTGCAGTTGCCCACCGATCGGCCCTACCCGCCGATGGCTGATTACCGCGGTGCCAGTGTGGCCGTGGATTGGCCGGCGCAGCTGCAGCAGCAGATTGCCCGGATCGCTGGTGAGCACCAGGCGACCAGTTTCATGGTGGTGCAGGCCGCGTTGGCGGTGTTGTTGTCCAAGCTGAGCGCCAGTTGCGATGTGGCGGTGGGGTTCCCGATCGCCGGGCGCGGCGACGCGGCGCTGGATGGGTTGGTGGGGTATTTCGTCAACACCTTGGTGTTGCGGGTTGATTTAGCCGGTGATCCCACCATCGCCGAACTGCTGGCCCAGATACGATCGCGCAGCCTGGCCGCCTACGAGCATCAAGACGTGCCCTTTGAAGCGTTGGTGGAGCGGCTCAACCCCACCCGAAGCCTGACTCATCACCCGCTGATCCAGGTGTTGTTGGCCTGGCAGAACTTCGCCGGACAAGACACCGGCCCCGCCGCCAACCCAAGCCTGGGCGATGTCCACGTCAGCCCTTTGACGGTGGACACCCAAACGGCGCGCATGGATCTGACATTTTCGTTGGCCGAACATTTCACCGCCGCCGGTGAGCCCGCCGGGATTCGGGGAGCAGTGGAGTTTCGTACCGACGTGTTCGATGCGACGAGCATCGATGCGCTCATCGAACGGCTACTGCGGGTGCTGGTGGCGATCACCGCCGCGCCCACCCGGCGGCTGTCGTCGATCGATCTGCTCGATGAGGGCGAGCACACCCGGCTAGACGAATGGGGCAACCGGGCGGCATTGACCCAGCCGACCACCGCGATTTCAGTACCAGCGTTGTTCTCGGCGCAGGTCGCGCGTGTCCCAGAGGCGACTGCGCTGACGTTTGAAGGCCGCTCCGTCAGTTACCGGGAGTTGGACGATGCCGCTAACCGGTTGGCGCACTTGCTGGTTGGTCATGGTGTGGGCCCCGGCCAGTATGTCGCACTGCTGTTTTCACGGTCGGTCGAGGCGATCACCGCAATACTGGCCGTCCTCAAAACCGGGGCGGCTTATCTGCCGATCGACCCGGTGGTACCGGCAGCGCGAATGCAGTTCATGCTCGCAGATTCTGCGCCGATCGCGGCTCTCACCACCGTGGGTCTGCGGTCGCGGCTCGACGGGTGTGACCTGCCGATCATCGATGTCGACGACACCCACATTGACACCCAACCCAGCACAGCACTACCTGCGCCACGCCCCGACGATGTCGCCTACGTCATCTACACCTCAGGCACTACCGGTGTCCCCAAAGGGGTGGCCGTCACCCATCGCAATGTGACTCAGCTGCTGGAGTCAGTGAACGCCGACTTGGCATCGGAACAGGTGTGGACGCAATGGCACTCGTTGGCTTTCGACGTTTCAGTCTGGGAAATGTGGGGTGCGTTGCTGCGCGGCGGCCGGCTAGTGATTGTGCCCGAGTCGGTGGCCCGTTCGCCGGAAGAGTTTTATGCGTTGCTGGCTGCCGAACAAGTCAGCATCTTAAGCCAGACCCCCTCTGCGTTTTATGCGCTGCAAACCGCCGACGGGCTGACGCCGGAGCTGAGAGAACAGCTCAAGCTTCGGACCGTGGTCTTCGCCGGCGAAGCGCTGGAGCCACAGCGCCTTGGGATGTGGGTGCACCATCACCCGAAATCCCCCCGCCTCATCAACATGTACGGCACGACCGAGACGACGGTGCATGCTTCGTTCCGGGAGATCGTCGAGTCGGATATCGACAGCCATGCCAGTCCCATCGGAGTGCCGTTGGCGCATCTTGCCTTTTTTGTGCTGGATGGCTGGCTGCGCCCAACTCCGGTTGGAGTGGTCGGTGAGTTGTATGTGGCCGGTTCTGGGGTGGGATATGGATATGTGCGCCGCGGTCCGTTGACGTCGTCGCGCTTTGTGGCCTGCCCCTTCGGCGGGCCGGGCGCGCAGATGTATCGCACCGGAGACCTGGTGTGGTGGGGCGTCGATGGCCAGCTTCGGTATGTCGGGCGTGCTGACCAGCAGGTGAAGATCCGCGGGTATCGAATCGAACTCGGTGAGGTTCAGGCAGCGCTGGCAGGCGTGGACGGCGTGGAGCACGCGGTAGTGATCGCCCGCGAGGATCGCCACGGTGACAAGCGCCTGGTGGGCTATGTCACCGGGACAGCCGATCCCGCCGGGCTGCGTAGCAGGCTGGCCGAACGGCTACCGGCCTATATGGTTCCGGCCGCGGTAGTGGCGCTGGAAGCGCTGCCGCTGACCCCCAACGGCAAACTCGACAAGCGGGCTTTGCCCGCACCGGACTACCAAGATGGCGATTGCTATCGAGCTCCGGCCAACGCCATCGAAGAGATCCTGGCCGGCATCTACGCCCAGGTCCTCGGGCTCGCGCGGGTGGGGGTCGACGACTCATTCTTCGAACTGGGCGGGGATTCGCTGTCCGCCATGCGTCTGATCGCGGCGGTCAATGCCGGCCTGGATGCCGGCCTTGTCGTTCGGACCGTGTTCGAGGCGCCCACGATTGCCCAGTTGGCGCTCCGTGTCGGCGGTGGTACGGGTCGACGTGAGCCGTTGGTCGCGGTCCCGCGGCCCGCGGTGGTCCCATTGTCGTTCGCCCAAAACCGGTTGTGGTTCTTGGAGCAGTTGCAGGGGCCGTCACCGATTTACAACATGCCCGTCGCGTTGCGGATCAGCGGGGCGTTGGATGTCGAGGCCTTGGCTGCGGCGCTGGGTGATGTGGTGGGCCGCCATGAGAGTCTGCGCACACTGTTCGTCGCGGTTGAGGGCCTCCCTCAGCAGATGGTGGTCCCGGTTGAGCGGGCCGAGGTGGGTTGGGACGTCGTTGATGCCAGCGGTTGGTCGGCGGAGCGGCTGGCTGAGGCAGTCGACGCCGCGGTCCGTTATACTTTCGACCTGGCCACTGAGATCCCGTTGCGCGCATGGCTTTTCCGGGTTGCTGATGATGAGTGCGTGTTGGTAGCGGTGGCCCATCACATCGCCGCGGACGGCTGGTCGACCACCCCGTTGGTGCGTGATCTGGGAGTGGCGTACGCCAGCCGATCTGTCGGGCAGGCCCCGGGCTGGGTGCCGCTACCGGTGCAGTATGCCGATTACACGCTGTGGCAGCGCGAACAGCTGGGGGACTTCAACGATCCCGACAGCCTCGTCGCCGCGCAGTTGGCCTACTGGCAAGAGAACTTGGCGGGGCTGCCCGAGCGGCTGCAGTTGCCCACCGATCGGCCCTACCCTCCGGTGGCTGATCAGCGGGGCGCCAGTGTGGCCGTGGATTGGCCGGCGCAGCTGCAGCAGCAGATCGCCCGGGTAGCCGGTGAGCACAACGCGACCAGTTTCATGGTGGTGCAGGCCGCGCTAGCGGTGTTGTTGTCCAAGCTGAGCGCCAGTTCTGATGTGGCGGTTGGCTTCCCGATCGCCGGGCGCGGCGACCCCGCACTCGATGACCTGGTGGGCTTTTTCGTCAACACATTGGTGTTGCGGGTCGATCTATCCGGTGATCCCACCGTCGGTGAGCTACTTACCCAAATTCGATCGCGCAGCCTGGCCGCCTACGAACACCAAGACGTGCCCTTCGAGGTGCTCGTCGAGCGGCTCAACCCCGTCCGAAGCCTGGCCCATCACCCGTTGGTGCAAGTGTTGTTGGCCTGGCAGAATCTGCCTGCGCAGAACGCCGAGCCGGCCGTCAAGTCGAGTTTTGGCGATCTGCAGGTCGCCCCGCTGTCGGCTGATACCCACACTGCGCGAATGGATCTGGCGATTTCTCTGGCTGAACGCTGGGATGATACCGGTGAGCCCGCCGGGATCCGAGGGGGCGTGGAATTTCGGACCGACGTGTTCGATCCCGCCAGCATCGAGGCGCTGATCGAGCGGCTAGAGCGGGTATTGGTGGCCATCACCGTCGACCCGGCGCGAGCACTTTCGTCGGTAGATCTGCTTGATGACGACGAGCGTGCCCACCTGGATCGGTGGGGCAACCGGGCGGTGTTGAGCCGGCCGGCGACGCCGGTGTCGATACCGGAATTGTTTGCCGGGCAGGTAGCCCGCGCTGCCGATGCGATGGCGATCAGCTGCGGTGAGGTGTCGTGGACCTATCGTGAGCTTGACGAGACCTCAAACCAGTTGGCGCACTTGCTGTCTGGCCAAGGCGTCGGGCCGGGAGAGTGCGTTGCGCTGCTATTGCCGCGGTCGGCTGAGGCCATCGTGGCGATTCTGGCGGTGCTGAAAAGCGGGGCAGCCTATTTGCCGATCGACCCGACAGTGCCGACAGCCAGGATTGGGTTCGTGCTCGACGATGCCGCGCCGATCGCCGCGATCAGCACGGCGGCGCTGCGGTCGCTGCTGGACGGACACAACGTGCTCGTCATCGACGTCGATGACCTTGCTGTTCAGGGCCAACCGAGCACGGCACTGCCGACACCGAAACCCGATGACATCGCCCACATCATCTACACCTCGGGGACCACCGGTGTGCCGAAGGGGGTGGGAATTACCCACCACAACGTGACCCAGTTGTCGGACTCGCTCAATGCCGGCCTGCCGCCCGGACAGGTATGGACGCAGTGTCACTCCTTCGCCTTTGACTTTTCGGTGTGGGAGATCTGGGGTGCGTTGCTGCACGGTGGGCGGCTAGTGGTGGTCCCTGAGTCGGTGGCCGGCTCACCAGATGACTTCCAGGACCTACTGATCGGCGAAGGCGTCAGCGTGTTGACCCAAACCCCGTCGGCGGTGGGGGTGCTCTCGCCGGAGAGGTTGGAGTCAGTGGCCTTGCTGGTTGGCGGTGAGGCTTGTCCTACTGACGTGGTGGATCGGTGGGCGCCGGGCCGCGTGATGATCAACGCCTACGGTCCGACCGAGATCACGGTGTACGCGGCGATGAGTGCGCCATTGAGGCCGGGGTCGGATGTGGTGCCGATCGGCGCGCCGGCGGCGGGGGCGGCGCTGTTCGTGCTCGACGGCTGGTTGCATCAGGTACCTGCCGGTGTGGTCGGCGAGTTGTATGTGGCGGGCTCCGGAGTGGGCTGCGGATATCTGGGTCGGTCCGGGTTGACTGCCTCGCGGTTCGTGGCCTGCCCGTTCGAAGGTTTCGGGACGCGGATGTATCGCACCGGGGACCTGGCGCGGTGGGGTGCCGACGGGCAGCTGCACTATTTCGGGCGCGCTGACGAACAGGTCAAGATACGCGGGTATCGCATCGAACTCGGTGAGATCGAGGAGGTGCTGGCGACCCAACCCGGAGTGGAGCAGGCGGTGGTGGTTGCTCGCGAGGACCGCCCCGGTGATAAGCGTCTGGTGGGTTATGTCACCGGCAATGCCGACCCGGCCGAGGTGCGTACCGCGCTGGCCGAGCGGCTGCCGGCCTACATGATCCCCGCGGCGATGGTGGCACTGGACGCCCTGCCGTTGACTCCCAACGGCAAATTGGACATCCGCGCGCTGCCGGTACCGGAATACACCGCGACGCAGTATCGCGCTCCGGAGACCCCCACCGAAGAAGTCTTGGCCGACATCTACGCCGAGATCCTCGGACTCGAACGAGTCGGGGTTGATGACTCATTCTTCGACCTGGGCGGGAACTCGCTGTCGGCAATGCGCCTGGTGGCGGCGGTTAATGCTGCTCTGGGAGCCGGACTTTCGGTGCGGGCGGTGTTTGAGGCGCCCACGGTTGCCCAGTTGGCCCCGCGGGTGGCCGGGGGTGGGGTTCGGCGTAAGCCGTTGGTGGCCGTTGAGCGGCCGGCGAGGGTTCCGTTGTCGTTTGCTCAAAACCGGTTGTGGTTCCTCGACCAGTTGGAGGGGCCTTCGCCGGTCTACAACATGCCGGTGGCGTTGCGGTTGAGCGGGGCGCTGAACGTTGAGGCGTTGGCTGCGGCGCTAGCCGATGTGGTGGGCCGACACGAGAGCTTGCGCACCTTGTATGGGGCGGTCGAGGGGATACCGCAGCAGATGGTGGTGCCGGCCGAGCTCGCCCACTTTGGTTGGGACGTCGTCGATGCCAGCGGTTGGCCGGCAGAGCGGCTGGGTGAGGTGGTCGCGGCAGCAGTGCGATACACCTTCGACCTCGCCACCGAGATCCCTTTGCGGGCAACGCTTTTCCGAATCAGCCATGATGAGCATGTGTGGGTGGCGGTGGCTCACCATATCGCTGCCGACGGCTGGTCGGTGAGCCCGCTGGTGCGTGATCTGGGTGTGGCTTATGCCAGTCGGTGTGCCGGGCAGGCTCCCGGCTGGGCGCCGCTGGCGGTGCAGTATGTCGATTACACGTTGTGGCAGCGCGAGCAGTTGGGGGATCTTGAGGATCCCGACAGCCCGATCGCTGCGCAGTTGGCCTACTGGCAGCAGGCGTTGGCGGGGTTGCCCGAGCGGCTGCAGTTGCCCACCGATCGGCCTTACCCGCCGGTGGCTGATTACCGGGGTGCCAGTGTGGCCGTGGATTGGCCGGCGCAGCTGCAGCAGCAGATTGCCCGGATCGCTGGTGAGCACCAGGCGACCAGTTTCATGGTGGTGCAGGCCGCGTTGGCGGTGTTGTTGTCCAAGCTGAGCGCCAGTTCCGATGTGGCGGTAGGGTTCCCGATCGCCGGGCGCAGTGACCCGGCACTAGATGAATTGGTGGGATTTTTCGTCAACACCTTGGTGTTGCGGGTTGACCTATCCGGTGATCCCACCGCCGTTGAGCTGCTGGCCCAGGTGCGCGCGCGCAGTCTGGCCGCTTACGAGCATCAAGACGTGCCCTTTGAGGTGCTGGTGGAGCGGCTCAACCCCACCCGAAGCCTGACTCATCACCCGCTGATCCAGGTGTTGTTGGCCTGGCAGAACCTTCCCGGGCGTGACAATAACGCCGCCGCCCAGCCGGGCTTGGGTGACGTGCAGGTTAGCCCCCTGACAGCGGACACCCAGACCGCCCGCATGGACCTGACATTCTCGTTGGCCGAGCGATGGACCGAGGCCGGTGAACCCGCCGGGATTGGCGGTGTAGTCGAGTTCCGCACCGACGTGTTCGACACCGTCAGCATCCAGACGCTCATCCACCGACTGGAGCGGTTGTTATCAGCGATCACCGTCGAGCCCATGCGGCGGCTGTCGTCGATCGATCTGCTCGATGAGGGTGACCACGCCCGGCTCGATGAGTGGGGCAACCGGGCGGTCCTGGCTGCACCGCCGGTCGCGGCAGTGTCGATTCCGGTGTTGTTCGCCGCACAGGTGGCGCGCACACCCAACGCGATGGCGGTGACATTCGAGGACCGGTCGATGACGTACCGGGAACTCGATGAGGCCGCAAACCGGTTGGCGCGCGTACTGGTCGCTCACGGGGTGGGGGCAGGCGAGGTTGTGGCGCTGCTGGTTCCCCGGTCGGCTCGGGCGATCGTCGCGATTTTGGCGGTGCTCAAGACGGGGGCGGCTTATCTGCCGATCGAGCCGACGCTGCCGACGGCGCGGATCGAGTTCATGCTCGCCGACGCCGCGCCTATCGCCGCGATCACCACTGTTGACTTGGCCGATCGACTGGACGGCCATGAGCTGTTGATTATCGATGTCGACGATTCCGCGGTGGACAGTCAACCCGGCACCGCGGTGCCGCCGCCGGCGCCCGAGGACATCGCCTACCTCATCTACACCTCGGGTACGACTGGCGTCCCCAAAGGGGTTGCCGTCAGCCACCACAACGTCATCCAGTTGTTGGAGTCGCTGGGTGCATATCTGCCGACGGCGGGCGTGTGGACGCAGTGCCACACCTATGGGTTCGACTCGTCGGTCTGGGAGATGTGGAGCCCGCTATTACACGGTGGGCGAGTGGTGGTGGTGTCCGACTCCGTGACACGCTCGCCGGAAGCCTTCCACGCCTTGCTAATCGCTGAACGTGTCAGCGTGCTTACCCAGACGCCCTCGGCGGTGGCAATGCTCTCCGCTGAGGGTTTGGATTCGTTGGCGTTGGTGGTGGCGGGTGAGAGCTGCCCGGCTGAAGTGGTGGATCGGTGGGCTCCCGCGCGGGTGATGGTCAACGCCTATGGCCCGACCGAGACGACGATGGTTGTGATGCTGAGTGCGCCGTTGACGGCCGGGTCGGGGGCACCGCCGATCGGCTCGCCGGTGCCCGGCGCGGCGTTGTTTGTGCTGGATGGGTGGTTCCGTCCAGCGCCGGCTGGGGTGGTCGGTGAGCTGTATGTGGCCGGTGCCGGGCTGACATATGGGTATGTGGGCCGGACCGGGTTGACGGCGTCGCGGTTTGTGGCGTGCCCATTCGGGGGGTCTGGAACACGGATGTATCGCACCGGGGACTTGGTGTGGTGGGGTGCTGATGGGCAGCTGCGGTATGCGGGCCGCGCCGATGAGCAGGTCAAGATCCGCGGGTATCGCATCGAACTCGGCGAAATCCAGACGGTGTTGGCCGGACTCGACGGGGTGGGCCAGGCGGCGGTAATCGCCCGCGAAGACCGCCCCGGTGACAAGCGGCTGGTGGGTTATGTCACCGGCACAACGGATCCGGCCGAGGTGCGTACGCGACTGGCCGAGCGGCTTCCGGCGTATATGGTCCCGGCCGCGGTAGTGGCAATCGACACCTTGCCGTTGACTCCCAACGGCAAACTCGACACGCGGGCTTTGCCGGCACCGGATTATCAGGACGCCGACGCTTACCGCGGCCCGACCAACCTCACCGAGGAGATTTTAGCCAGCATCTATGCCCGGGTGTTGGGGCTGGAGCGGGTCGGGGTCGACGACTCGTTCTTCGACTTGGGCGGGGATTCACTGTCCGCAATGCGCCTGATCGCGGCGATCAACACCGACCTGGATGCCGGGATTGCGGTGCGCAGCGTGTTCGAGGCGCCCACGGTTGCCCAGTTGGCGCCGCGTATCGCTGCGGGCGGTAGCCGGCGCAAGCCGTTGGTGGCAGGCCCACGGCCGACGAGGGTGCCGTTGTCGTTCGCGCAGAGCCGGTTGTGGTTCCTCAACCGGTTCGAGGGCGGGGTGGCGACCTACAACATGCCGAGTGCTTTACGGATCATTGGGCCGTTGGATGTGGAGGCGCTAGGGGCGGCGCTCGATGATGTGATCGCGCGCCACGAATCGCTGCGCACCGTGTTTCCCGACGTTGACGGTGTGCCGTTCCAGCAGGTGTTGCCGTCTCAGCCAGACATGTGGTGGCACGCCGACGCGGCGGTGGTGTCGGTGCCCGAGCAGGATGTGGTCGGCGAGTTGGTGGCGTTGGCGGGGTATCGGTTTGATCTGTCGAACGAGATCCCGATGCGCGCGCAGATCTATGCGCTGGGTCCTGAGCAGCATGTGGTGGGGATTGTGGTGCACCACATCGCGTTTGACGGCTGGTCACTGGCGCCGATGGTCAGGGATATCGCCGAGGCGTATCGGGCGCGGCTACAGGGCCGGGCGCCGGATTGGGCGCCATTGGCGGTGCAGTATGCCGATTACACACTGTGGCAACAGGACTGGCTTGGTTCGGAGTCTGATCCCGACAGTGTGATCGCTGCGCAGTTGGCCTACTGGCGACAAGAGTTGGCGGATCTGCCCGAGGTGGTGTCGCTGCCGACGGATCGGCCCCGCCCGCCGGTGCCCAGTTACCGCGGTGACGAAATCGAGGTGCGCATCGACCCGCCGGCGTGGGCGGGGGTCAAGGCGCTGGCGGCAGCGCATAACGCGACGGCTTCGATGGTGTTGCAGGCGGTGTTGGCGGTGGTGTTGCACCGGGCCGGGGCCGGTGAAGACGTGGCAATGGGCACGCCGATCGCCGGACGGTTGGATCAGGCGCTCGATGATCTGGTCGGGTTCTTCGTCAACACCTGGGTGCTGCGGGTGGGGGTCACCTCTTCGCAGCGGTTCAACGAGGTGCTCGAGCAGGTGCGCCTTAAGGCGCTGGATGCCTACAGCAACCAGGATGTGCCGTTCGAGCGGCTGGTCGAGCAACTCAACCCGGTGCGCTCCACCGCGCATAATCCATTGTTTCAAGTGCTCATGGCCTTCCAGAACAATGTGCGCCCAGACGCGGTGGCGCTCGACGGGGTCAGCGCCGAAATGCTGGGGGCGGGGGCCACCACCCGCACCGCAAAGTTCGATCTGGATTTCGAGTTGGGTGAGATGCCCAGCGAGGACGCGGGCGCGCCGATGGCCACCGGGGTGGTGTCGTATGCCACCGATTTGTTTGACCGGGCCACCGTCGAGCGGGTGGTCAGCTGGTTTGGCCGGGTGATCGAGGCGGTGGTGGCCGACGCCGCGGTGGTGGTGGGCGAGATCTCGTTCCTGGATCACGGTGAGCGTGATCTGGTGCTCTCAGGGTGGTCAGGTGTTGGGGTGGCGGCGCCGGTGGGGACGGCGGCGCAGTTGTTGGCGACGGCGGTGGCCACCGACCGGGATGCGGTGGCGGTGCTCGATGGTAGCCGCGCGGTGTCGTATGGCGAGCTTGATGCGTGGTCGACGCGGTTGGCGCGGGTACTGATCGAGGCGGGCGTGGGTCCAGAGCGCGCGGTGGGCGTGGCGATGGATCGGTGTGTGGAGTTGGTGGTGGCCTGGTGGGCAGTGGTCAAGGCCGGTGGGGTGTATGTGCCGCTGGATCGGTCCCATCCGGTCGAGCGGATCGCCACGGTGTTGGACGCGGTGGCGGCGGTGTGTGTGTTGAGCTGCGGCGCCGACACGGTGGCCGGGGCCGGGGCGCGCCCGGTGCTGCGCATCGACGGCCTGGATGTGTCCGGGCGCTGCGCGGATCCGATCACCGACGCTGATCGGCTGGCGCCGCTGGGGGCGGACAACACTGCCTATGCGGTCTTCACCTCGGGGTCCACCGGGGTGCCCAAAGGAGTGGCGGTCAGCCACGCCGGTCTGCTGGCGGTGGCCGCGCAACACGCAGCGTTCGGGTTGGGCGCCGGTGCACGGACGTTGATGGTGGCCGCGCCGACCTTTGATGTGTCGATCGGCGAAATGTTGTTGGCGGTCGGCGCGGGGGCGACGTTGGTGGTGGTGCCGCCCCAGGCGTACGCCGGGGAGGCGTTGACCGCGTTACTGCAGAACCAGCAGGTCAGCGCGGCCGTATTGACCCCGACGGTGCTGGCGACGCTGGATCGGACCCGGCTAGACGGGATGGACACGCTGATCGTCACAGGGGAAGCCTGCGCCGGAGAGTTGGTGGCCGCCTGGGCGCCGGGTCGGCGGATGTTCAACGGCTACGGCCCTTCCGAGACCACGATCTGGGTTACCTGTGCGCCGCTGGTGGCAGGGCAGCCGGTCACGATCGGTGCCCCCATCTCGGGAGTGTGCGCGCTGGTGCTCGACGCGCGGCTGCACCCGGCGCCGATCGGAGTGGTCGGCGAGCTGTATCTAGGAGGGCCGGCGCTGGCGCACGGCTATGTGGGCCGGCCGGAGTTGACCGCGGACCGGTTCGTGGCCAACCCCACCGGAGGTGCTGGGACGCGGATGTATCGCACCGGGGATCTGGTGCGCTGGCGTGCTGATGGGCAGTTGGAGTATTTGGGCCGCGCCGATGCGCAGGTCAAGCTGCGCGGGCAACGTATCGAGTTGGGTGAAATCGAGAACACCTTGCTGGCGTGCCCACAAGTCATCCAGGCCGCCGCCGCCATGCACCGGAGCGCCACTGGCTCACATCTGGTTGCCTACATCACTCTGGCGCAGACCGCTACCACCGACCATGACGCCGAAGCGGTCGGACAATGGCAACACCTCTATAACGAGTTGTATGGCGCCGAGGTGGAGGCGCCGGGATTCGGCATGGATTTCCGGGGCTGGAACAGCAGCTACACCGGCGATCCGATTCCGCTCGAGGAGATGGTCGAGTGGCGAGCGACCACGGTTGATCGGATCCTGTGCCTGCAACCGGCACGGGTGTTGGAGATCGGCGCGGGTTCGGGGCTGGTGTTGTCTCAGGTCGCCCCACACTGCGAGCACTATGTCGGCACCGATATGTCGGCGCCGGCGATCGAGGGCTTGCAGGCAGCGGTGGCCGCACAGTCGTGGGGTGAGCGGGTGGAATTGCTGTGCCGTCCCGCGCACGTCGTCGACGCGCTGCCGCAGGGTTATTTCGACACCATCATTCTGAACTCGGTTATCCAGTACTTTCCCAACGCCGCATATCTGGCCGACGTCATTGATAACGCCATCGAGATGTTGGCTCCGGGCGGGACGTTGTTCCTCGGTGATGTGCGTAACCACGCTTTGCATGGCGCGTTGCAGACCGGGGTGGCGTTGGCACGCACTGACAATGACGATGCCGACGGGATTCGCCAACGCGCCCAGCGCGCTATGCTCGGTGAGACCGAATTGCTGCTAGCCCCGGAGTTTTTCACCACCTGGGCCGGCCAGCATGCTTCGGTGGCCGGAGTTGACCTCGAAGTCAAACGCGGGGTGGCCGACAACGAGCTGACCTGGCATCGCTACGACGTCGTCATCCACACAGCTCCCACGCCGGTGCGTTCCCTGGCCGGCGCAGTTACCTGGGCATGGAATGATTGCGTCGGGTTGGGCGGATTGCAGGACCGGTTGGCATCCCAACAACCGGACGCGGTTCGCGTCACCGGTATTCCGCGCGCCGGGCTGATCGGCGAGGCCTGCATCGAAGCCGGTTTGGCCGCCGGGGTGTCGCTGGCCGACGCGCTCACCGAGGCCGCGACGACCGCCGATGGCGTTGTGCCCGAAGCGTTGTACCGCCTCGGTGAGACCACCGGATACCGCGTGGCCGTCACTTGGGGCACACGCCCGGGCATGCTGGATGCGGTTTTCATCACGCTCACCGACGCTGAGCAGCACATCGCACTGACCGACCTCTACGTGCCGGTAGCCGAGGCCCAGCAGCGCGCCACCTACGCCAACGATCCGCAGACCGATACCAAGATCGGCGAGGTGCGTCAGCAATTGGGTGCGTGGTTGCCCGACTACATGGTGCCATCGCAGATTGTGGTGCTCGACGAGTTCCCGTTGACCTCCTCAGGCAAGATCGACCGTAAAGCGCTGCGGGCGCCGGTGTTTGCAGCCGCTGTCTTTAGGGCGCCGCAGACCCAGACCGAAAAGATCATCGCCGAGGTCTTCGCCGAGGTGTTAGGCACGGCCCGCGTCGGACTCGACGACGATTTCTTCGCCCTGGGTGGAGATTCGCTCAGGGCTACCCGAGTCAGCTCGCGGCTGCAACTAGCACTTGGCCGGGAAGTGCCGGTGCGGTATGTGTTCGACGCTTCGACCGTCGCCGAGCTGGCCGAGTATCTGCACCACTATCGTGGCGGCCCCGCCCGCCCGCCTCTGCAAGCGGTGGAGCGCCCACCCCGAATCCCGTTGTCCTATGCGCAAAGCCGGTTGTGGTTCCTCGACCAATTGCAGGGGCCCACACCGATCTACAACATGCCCGTAGCGTTACGGCTGCGTGGGCCGCTGGATGCCGAAGCATTGGGTGCGGCGCTGGCCGATGTGCTTGTCCGACACGAGAGCCTGCGCACGCTTTTCCCAGCGGTCGACGGTATACCCCAGCAGGTGGTGGTGCCCGCGGAGCAAGCCGACTTCGGGTGGGACATCGTCGATGCCACCGGTTGGCCGCCGGACCGGCTGGGCCAGACTATCGCCGCGGCCGTCGGCCACACCTTCGACCTGGCGAGCGAGATCCCATTGCAGGCAACCCTTTTCCGGGTCGGCGAGGACGAGCATGTGCTGGTGGCGGTGGCGCACCACATCGCCGCCGACGGCTGGTCGGTCGCCCCGCTGGTACGTGATCTGGGCGTAGCCTACGCCAGCCGAAGTGCGGGGCAAGCCCCCGGATGGGCGCCGTTAACGGCGCAGTACGTCGACTACACACTGTGGCAACGTGATCACCTCGGTGAGCTCGACGATCCCGACAGCCCCATCGCCGCGCAGCTGGCCTACTGGCAGCAAGCGCTGGCCGGTGTGCCCGAGCGTCTGCAATTGCCCACCGATCGGCCCTACCCACCGGTGGCGGATTACCGGGGCGCCAGTGTGGCGATCGATTGGCCGGCCGAGCTGCAGCAGCAGGTTGCCCGAGTGGCCGACCAGTACCACGCGTCCAGTTTTATGGTGATCCAGGCCGCCCTGACGGCGCTGCTCGCTAAGCTCTGCGCCAGCAGTGATGTGGCCGTCGGCATCGCGATCGCCGGACGTGGCGACCCCGCACTCGACGAACTCGTGGGCTTTTTCGTCAACACCTTGGTACTAAGGGTCGATCTGGCCGGTGATCCCACCGCCGTTGAGCTGCTGGCCCAGGTGCGAGCCCGCAGCCTGGCTGCCTACGAGCACCAAGACGTGCCCTTCGAGGTGCTCGTCGAGCGGCTCAACCCCACCCGAAGCCTGACCCATCAGCCGCTGGTTCAGGTGATGATGGCGTGGCAGAACCTGGCCGGCCATGCCAACAACCTCGGCGCCGAGCAGACCTTGGGGGATCTGCAGGTCGCCCCGCTGTCGGCGGAAATCCACACCGCCCGCATGGATCTGACGTTTTCGTTGGGGGAGCGGTGGAGCGAAGCTGGTGAGCCCGCCGGGATCGGCGGGATGGTCGAATTTCGTACCGACGTGTTCGACGCGGCCAGCATCCAAGCGCTCATCGAGCGCTGGCAGCGGATGTTGGTGGCCATCACCGCAGACCCGACCCGGCCGTTGTCATCGGTCGATCTGCTCGATGCTGGTGAGCATCTCCGCTTGGATGGGTGGGGTAATCGGGCGGTGTTGAGCGCGCCTCCGGTGTCTGGGGTGTCGATTCCGGTGTTGTTTGGTGCGCAGGTGGCTCGTGCGCCGGAGGCGGTAGCGCTCAGCTTTGCGGACCGTTCGATGACGTATCGGCAGCTCGATGAGGCGTCTAATCAGTTGGCGCATTTGTTGGCCGGCTATGGTGCGAGTCCGGGCCAGCATGTGGCGCTGCTGTTTTCGCGGTCGGCCGAGGCGGTCGTGGCAATTTTGGCGGTGCTCAAAACCGGGGCGGCATATTTGCCGATCGATCCGATGCATCCTGACGCGCGCATCGAGTTCTTGCTCAACGACGCTGCGCCGGTCGCGGCGCTCACCACAAGGGGGTTGGCCGAACGGCTCGAGGACCGTGGCTTGCTGGTCATCGATATCAACGACGCGCGCATCGGCACCCAACCCAGTACGGGCTTACCGGCGCCGGCGGCCGACGACATCGCCTACATCCTCTACACCTCGGGTACCACCGGTGCGCCCAAGGGAGTGGCTGTCACCCACAGCAATGTCACCCAACTGCTGGAGTCGCTGAACACCGATTTGGAGCTGTCGGGGCAGGTGTGGACGCAGAGTCATTCCTTGGCCTTCGACTACTCGGTGTGGGAGATCTGGGGTGCACTGTTGCATGGCGGGCGGCTGGTCGTGGTGCCCGAAGAGGTGTCCCGCTCGCCAGAAGACTTGCATGCGTTGCTGATTCGTGAACAGGTCAGCGTGTTAAGCCAGACACCATCTGCGTTTTATGCGTTGCAGATTGTCGATGCGCAATCGCCAGAGCTGGCAGATCGGCTCAAGCTCGAGACGGTGGTGTTTGGCGGTGAAGCGCTCGACCCGCAACGTCTTGGCATGTGGCTGGGCCAGCACCCGGGATCCCTGCGGCTGATCAACATGTATGGCATTACCGAGACGACGGTGCATGCCTCGTTTAGGCCGATTGTTGACGCCGACGTCGAGCGCAGTGTCAGTCCCATTGGGAGGCCGTTGGCCCATCTTGGCTTTTTCGTGCTGGACAGTTGGTTACAGCCGGTGCCGGTCGGGGTGGTTGGTGAGTTGTATGTGGCCGGTGGCGGGCTGGCGTGTGGGTATGTGGGCCGGGCAGGCTTGACGTCGTCGCGGTTTGCGGCATCTCCGTTTGGCCTGCCCGGAACACGGATGTATCGCACCGGGGATTTGGTGCGTTGGCGTGCCGATGGGCAGCTGGACTATGTGGGGCGTGCTGACGAGCAGGTCAAGATCCGCGGGTACCGCATCGAACTTGGTGAAGTCCAGGCGGCGCTGGCCGGGCTGGACGGGGTGGGTCAGGCGGTGGTGATCGCCCGCGAGGACCGTCCCGGTGATAAGCGGTTGGTGGGTTATATCGCCGGCACAGCTGATCCGGTCATGGTGCGCAGCGCGCTGGCCGAGCGGCTGCCGGCGTATATGGTTCCCGCCGCGGTGGTGGCCTTGGAGGAGCTGCCGCTGACCCCCAACGGCAAACTCGACACTCGCGCGCTACCGGCACCGGAATACCAAGACCGCGGCCGTTATCGCGCCCCCGCCACCCCCACCGAGGAGATCCTGGCCGGCATTTACGCGGAGGTACTCGGCCTCGAGCGCGTCGGCGTCGACGACTCATTCTTCGACTTGGGCGGGGATTCACTTTCGGCGATGCGGGTGATCGCCGCTATCAAGACACGCCTCGACGCCCACGTCGCAGTGCGCACCTTGTTCCACGCTCCGTCCGTGACAAGTCTGAGCCAGCATTTGGCTAGCCACGCTGACGACGCGGAGATAGTTCCTGTTGAGGTCCTCAAGGATGGCACCGGTGTTCCGCTGTTCTGCATTCATCCCGGGGGCGGGGTGAGTTGGCCATATCAGACGCTGGGTAACTACGTGGACTGTGCCCTGATCGGAATTCAACGAATCCTGCAACCCGAAGAAGCTGAACCCCGCTCAATTCGCGATATGGCGAGAAACTATGCCGACAGAATCCAGACGGCTTACCCCGACGGACCCTACAACGTTCTCGGCTGGTCTTTTGGAGGTGTCGTCGCCCACGAACTTGCAATCGAGCTTCAGCGACGCGGATGCGCAATCAGCCACGTTATTCTTCTCGACGCTCAGCCCTGTGTCGACATCAGCGACACCCAGAAAAACCAAACCATCGACGAAGCGCAGATACTGGAAGAAGCCTTGCGGTTCAACGGCATAGACATCCCAGAACAGGATGGTCCGCTTACCTACGAACGGATAGAAGAACTGCTTCGCGAGCTGGGAGTCGTAGAGTTCCCTCGATACAAAAAACTTCTGGATTTCCTTATTCAAAACATGAACAGCAGCATGGCGCTGCAACGAGCTCACGAGCCGGGCGTTTTCGACGGCGATATAACTATATTTTCTGCTCAGTGGGATGAGGGCGACCGCAGTCTGTCTCTGCGGCAAAGTTGGCGCCCTTACGTCACTGGCGACATCACGACGTATCCGGTCGACTGCTCTCATGAAGTCATGTTGACTGCCGAATCGCTGAGCCTGTATGGCCAACAACTCAAATTTTCATTGGAAACGTGAGTGAAAGGCTGGAATCGCGATGATATTTGTGCTGGCATGCTATGGAACTCGTGGCGATGTCGAGCCCGGTGTCGCGGTTGGCCGTGAGCTGCTGCGCCGGGGGCACGAAGTACGCATGGCGGTCCCGCCCGACCTGGTTGGCTTCGCCGAGGCGGCGGGGCTTGCGGCGGTCGGCTATGCACTGGACACGCAGACATGGATGGACGTGCACCGCGACTTGTGGACGCGTCTCTTCCGCAAATTCTGGAGGGTCCGAGATGTGAACAGATTGCGGCGCGAACTTTGGGAACTAGTTAGCCAGTGCTGGGGAGAGGCGAGCACGACACTGACGTCGCTTGCCGACGGTGCCGACCTACTCATCACCGGCCAGAGTTTGGAGGAGCCCGCTGCGAATGTCGCGGAGTATCACGGCATTCCGTTAACGTCGCTGCATTACGCCCCGTCGAGGGCCCACGGGCAGCTCACTCCAATGCTGCCGTCATTGGGACGCTCGGTAATGGCTTTGAACCTGCGGCTGTATTGGCGCATGACGAAGAAGGTCGAGGACGCGCAGCGCAATGAACTAGGCCTCCCGAAGACACGGAGATCCACATCGCGGCGGATCGCCGAGCGCGGGTCGCTGGAAATCCAAGCCTACGACGAGGTTTGCTTCCCCGGGTTGGCGGCCGAATGGGCGAAATGGAACGGGCAACGGCCGTTTGTTGGTGCGTTGACAATGGAGTTGCCGACGGATGCCGATGACGAGGTCGCGTCGTGGATTGCGGCGGGAACGCCGCCGATTTATTTCGGGTTTGGCAGCGTACCGGTCGAATCTGCCGCAGCCACGGTCGCCATGATCGGTGCGGCCTGTGCGCAACTGGGCGAGCGGGCCTTGGTTTGCGCTGGCGGGTCTGACGTCGCCGACATCCCCCATTTCGAACACGTCAAAATTGTGGGCGCGATGAACCATGCAGCCGCCTTCCCGGCATGCCGCGCCGTCGTGCACCACGGCGGCGCGGGCACCACGGCCGCGGGTCTGCGCGCTGGAGTTCCCACGTTGATCCTGTGGACGGCGGCCGATCAGCCGCAGTGGGGAATTCAGATCAAACGACTGAAGCTGGGCACCGCCCGGCGCTTTTCGAGCACTACCCCGCAATCGCTGACCGAGGACCTGCGCACCATCCTTGCCCCGCAATACGCGGCCCGGGCCCGTGAGTTCGCCACGCGGATGACGAAGCCCGCCGAAAGCGTTGCAGCCGCCGCTGATCTTATGGAAAACGGCGCCCGCCTCAGGAGCGTTGGCTGATGGGCGAAAGCAGGCCGTCGAGACGGCCACGCTCGGATTGGGAGCCTGCTCGATGAACTCCGAAACATACGGCGTCGATGAGAGTCTAAACTCATCGCCCACAGCACTGGCATAGGGGATTGGGGACAGTCTTGACGGTGACCGATAGCGACGTGCGATCTCTGTACCTCGACTTGATGCGACGCAACCTCACCAGATACGGGATGCTCGAGCAAATGCCTGGGGGCTGGCCACTGTGGGGACGCCTGCTGTTCAAAACGGGCAACATCATTCAACCCATGACCATGGGTATAAGCCCGTTCGGTCAGCGCAAGCGCGACTTGGGCCTAGACTGTCCGGCCGAAGCCGAGACGATGATTGGAATGCAGAGACTCACCAGCCTGCAGCACTGCGTTGAGACGGTACTGGCTGATGACATACCGGGCGATCTGGTCGAATGTGGGGTATGGCGCGGCGGTGCCAGCATCCTGATGCGCGCGGTCCTGGCAGCCTATGGGGATAAGTCGCGATGCGTGTGGTTAGCCGATTCCTTCGAGGGCATGCCGTCCCCGAATCCCGCCAAGTACAAAGCAGATAAGCGGATGAAGTTCGACCGCATGAAGTTCGTACTGGCAGTGCCGGAAACGGAAGTCAGGGCGAATTTCGAGCGCTACAGGCTGCTAGATGACCAGGTTCGCTTTCTTCCTGGTTGGTTCAAAGACACGCTGCACGACGCTCCGATCGATCGCATCGCGGTATTGCGGCTTGATGGCGACCTCTACGAATCCACGATCCAAGCGCTCGACGCGCTTTACCCGCGACTGTCGCCCGGTGGTTTCTGCATCATCGATGACTACGTGCTTAAACCGTGTCGGGAAGCTGTCACCGACTACCGCGCGAAGCATGGGGTATCCGCAGAGATCATTGACATAGACGGGTGTGGTGCGCTGTGGCGCAAGTAGTTAAGAGATTGAGAGTGCCCGCCTGCAGTGTGTGAGCTGAGGCAACTGTTGGGGTGATCGTCGCCGCCTAGGACAGAGCCCGAAGACAGGAAGTTCTCGAGGAAGATCTCGATTCTCTGCCGTTGTCAAGGCTCTCTGCGATCTAATGGTGTGTGGCTGTCAAAATCTCGGAGACCCAACTCAGCTCGGACACGGCCCAGGGTCGGGTTGAGGACGGAAGCGCTATGCCGTTGGGCCACCGGCGATCACCCGGTTTGTCACCGTACCCGGGTATTCGAGCTGGGGACACCGAGATAGCCGTGTCGACAGTGCTCTTCTGCGCGTTTGGGACGGGCAATGTCGATCCGCCGTCGGCGCGTACCGATTTCACGCGTATTGGTCTCTGGAGGGGTGGGCCGGGGAGATGTTCGAGGCGCTGATCCTGCCGCTGTGGCGGCGGTACATGCGATTTCTACAGACCGATAAGGAACACGTCGGCGTCGCCGAGCGTTGGGCGCGAGCGCTGTTGGTGATAGTGCCCTACCTCGTAGTGGCTGTGCCGCTGTGGGTCCGGACCGCGCTCCGAGGACCGCTGACCGTCGACAGCACCAGCGAGGATGGCGTCCACTTTCGATGCCGGGTCCCAGATTTAATCCCGACGTATATCTACCTGTTCGGCACGTGGGAACCTGATCTCTCGGCGTTTCTGCGCCGCCGGCTGCATCCGGGTGACACTTTCGTTGACGTCGGCGCCAATATCGGGTGCATGACCGCACTGGCCGGCAAGATGGTCGGACCGCGCGGCACCGTGGTGGCGATCGAACCGCTGCCCGCAGTGATCTCCGAACTGGAGGAGATCGTGGCGAGGAACGACCTCACGAATGTCCGCTTGGTCGCCGCCGCGGCGTCGGATCGCGATCACGAACTCCCGCTGTATGTGGGACCGAGCTACAACATCGGGCTGACCTCGACGGTGGCCCGCCGCGGCCTCCACGAGCAGGGCCGCGCCCGGGCAGCGCCGCTCGGCTCGCTCTTAACCAGCCGGGAGCTTGCGACCGCACGCGTGATCAAGATCGATGTGGAGGGCGCCGAGGACCGCGTGCTCGCCGGCATTTTGGCATCCGGCGATGCTCTCGCCGCCGATGTGGAATTGGTGGTTGAACTGTCACCAACATGCTGGCGCGATCCGCAGCTGCGGCCGATTGACGTGCTGGGACCTTTCCTTGAGCGCGGCTTCCATGTCTATCTGCTGCCTAACGATTACACACCATGGCGCTATCTGTGGCCTAGGGATGTCGGTGCTCCACAGCGGCTCCGCGACCTCACGATACTGGGGCGCCGCGTATCGCGGCTCGACATCGTGCTGTCACGCAGCGACGCCGATGCGCTGTGACGGTGTCACACGGCGTCGGCGGGCGCCAGCTTTTCGCAAAGCAGTTCTGCTAAACCGCGAATCGTGCCGATGGTGGTGAGATCCGTCGGATTGAGTCGTATTCCGGTCTCCGTCTCGATGCGGGTCCGCAACTCGAGGGCGCTGAGCGAGTCAAGCCCGTACTCGGCGAGCGACCGGTCGGGATCGACGCTGCGACGCAGGATCAGGGCGATTTGATCGGAGATCAGACGCCGTAGCCGCGTTGGCCATTCATCCGCAGGCAATTCGTTGAGTTCGGCACGCAGTTTGCTTGTGCCCGAGGAGCTTTGCCCTACTGAACGGAAGGCTTCGGCGAATGGCGTGGATTCGGCGAAGGCGCTCAACCATGGGGCTCCCGTCAACGGCGTATAGCCCGTGTAGGCGCGGTCATGGCGCAGCAGCGCTTCCAATGCGTACGCGCCCTCGTCGGGAGCGATAGCAATGTCGGCTCCCGCCAGGGCGGTGGCGCGCCCGATCTGGGCCCAAGGGCCCCAAGCGATCGCGGTGGCAGGCAGGCCCTGAGCCCGCCGCCATCGGGTGAAGGCGTCCAACCAGCTGTTGGCCGCGGCGTACGCACCCTGACCGGGCGAGCCCACCAGCGCGGCCGCCGACGAGAACGAACAGAACCAGTCCAACGGTTGGTCGGCGGTAGCGGTGTGCAAGTTCCATGCACCGTAAACCTTTGGCGCCCAGTCACGCTCGATGAGGTCATCAGTGATGTTGGGTAGTGTGGCGTCCTCGATCACGGCCGCCAGATGCAGTACGCCACGGACCGGAAGCCCGGCGGCCGTCGCGGTGGCGACTAATTGCTGCGCGGTACCGGGTTCGGCGATATCGGCGCATTCGACTGCGACGTCTGCACCGATCGCGCGGATGCATTCGATGGTCTCCAGCACTTCCAGCGTCGGCTGCGAACGAGCGCACAACACGATACGTCCGCAGCCGGCTGCTGCCATCTTCTCGGCCAAGAACAATCCAAGACCGCCCAGGCCGCCGGTGATGATGTAAGCGCTGTCGCGGCGAAAGACCTGGGCGTGTCCCGGCGGCACCACCACCCGGCCAGACCCGCTGCGCGGAATGTCGAGCACCAGTTTGCCCGTGTGCTGCGCACCGCTGATCAGCCGAATGGCGGTGGCGGCGTCGGCCAGTGGGTAGTGCGTGCTCTCGGGCATCGGCAAGACACCGTCGGCAGTGAGCTGGTACACCGTTGTCAACAGCTCTCGCATCCGGTCTGGATGGCTATATGACAGCAGACCCAGGTCGAGACCGTAAAACGCGAGGTTGCGCCGGAAGGGGAAAAGCCCCAAACGGCTGTCGCCATAGATGTCACGCTTGCCGATCTCGACGAATCGTCCACCCAGCGCCAGTATTTCGATGCCTGCGCGCTGTGCGGCGCCGATCGCCGAGTTCAGCACGATATCGACCCCATACCCCTCGGTGTCGCGGCGGATTCCCTCGGCGAAGTCTAGGCTCCGGGAATCGTAGACATGCTCAATGCCCATGTCGCGCAGCAATTGCCGTCGCCGCTCGCTACCGGCGGTGGCGAAGATCTCGGCTCCCGCGGCACGGGCGATGGCGATGGCCGCCTGCCCCACACCCCCGGTTGCCGAATGGATCAAGACCTTGTCGCCGCTTCTGATGTGGGCCAGATCGTGCAGGCCGTACCAAGCGGTGGCGTGGGCAGTAGTCACTGCGGCCGCCTGCGCATCGGACAGGCCGGCCGGCAGGGTAACGGCCAGACGCGAATCACAAGTCAGGAAGGTTCCCCAGCAGCCGTTAGCGCTCAGGCCCCCGACATGATCGCCCACCTTATGGTCCGTCACCTCTGGCCCGACCGCGGTCACCACGCCGGCGAAGTCAGTACCGAGTTGCGGTAGCCGCCCCTCGAAGGCAGGGTAGCGGCCGAACGCCACGAGTACATCGGCGAAGTTGATGCTCGAGGCGCTGATCGCGACTTCGATCTCTCCCGGTCCCGGCGGAACCCGTTCATCGGCAACGAGTTCCATCGACTCCAAGTCACCCGGTGTACGGATCTGTAGACGGACGGCGTCGCGCTCATGGTCGGCGACGATGGTTCGCCGCTCCTCGGGGAGCAGCGGGGTGGGAGACAACCGCGCGACGTACCATTGGCCGTTGCGCCAGGCGGTCTCGTCTTCTTCGGACCCGCTGAGCAGTTGGTGCGCCAGCTCCTCGGCGCTGGTGTCGGTATCGACATCGATCTGAGTTGCGCGCAAGTGCGGGTGCTCGGTGCCCATTACCCGCATGAACCCCCGCAGCCCGGCCTGCTCCAGATTGGGTAAGTCACGGGCAACCACCGGCTGGGCGCTGCGTGTCACGACGTACAGGCGGGGCGGCTGGCCAGGGACTTCAGGCAATTCGCGGGTGATCCGCGCTAGATGCTGCACATACTCGCGGCCTCGCAGCGGACAGTCACTGTCATCGTCGCTGTTTGTCGGTCCGGTGAGGACCACGGCACCGCTGAATCCTCCGGTACGCAACTGGCTTCGCAGCTCATCGCGGTTTGAGGTGTGGTCGGCCTGCAACGGCCAGCATATGGTGGAGCACTGTGCGCCATGGCTTTTCATGACATCGCTCAAGGTGGCGGCAGCCACGTCCGCGGTGGAGCCGGTGCTGATCAGCAGCCAGGACGCGACATCGTCGTGTTCGGCCTCCGGGGATTCTCGTTGCTGCCATTCGATCGTCAGCAGTCGCTCGGCCAGCACCCGCTCTTTGTAGGCGCTGTCCGAGACACCCGTACCCAATTGCAGCCCATGTACGGCGAGCAACACGGCGCCGTGCTCGTCGAGCACGTCAATGTCGGCCTCGATGCCCGACGTGTCGGCTTTGGTCACCCGGGTGTAGCAGTAGCCCGCGTTGCGGGCAGCGCGGTAGGCACGTAGCCTCCGGACGCCCAACGGCAACGCCGGCACGTCCCCGCCAATAGCCTGCACGTCCGGGTGAGCAGCCACGGACTGGAAGCAGGCATCCAGCAGCGCTGGATGCACGCCGTAAGCGTCTTGCTGCGAGCGGATTTGGCGGGGTAGCGCGACCTCGGCCACCACGGCGCCGCTTCCCGCCGCACCGGAGTGCACGGCAGTAAGGCCGGTGAAGGCCGGACCATACTGAAGACCACGCTCGTCGAGTCGCTTGCGCACCTCGGCGCCGTCTTGGCGATGCGGGAGGGCGGCCAGCAACGCGGATGGGTCATGCGCAGGTGACTGCTCATCTGTTGCGGTGTGGAGCATTGCGGCGGCATGGCGCGTTTGGTCACCGCCCCGATTTGTTTCCACCGTGAAGTCGAGGGTGCCCGGTGATGACAACGACGCCGATGCACCGACCGTGGTCTGCTCATCCAGCATCAGCACGTGCTCGAAGCGGATATCACGAACCTCGGCCCGCTCGCCCAGCACAGCCTGGGCCGCTGCCAGCGCCATCTCGCAGTAAGCCGCCCCAGGGAGGACAGCCACATTGCGGATTTGGTGATCGCCCAGCCACGGCTGTGCGGCGGTGCCGATTTCGGCCTGCCACACATGGCGTTCCGGTTCCTCCTGCAAACGCACATGCGGACCCAACAGCGGATGTACCGACACGGTACAGCCACCGTGTACTGGAGATTCTTGAGTCTCGCGGCTGAGCAGCAATTGACGGTGCGTCCATGTCGGCAGCGGCGCGTCGACGAGTCGCCCGCTCGGGTAGAGCATCGAGAAGTCGACCTCGGCGCCGGTGCTGTGCAAATCTGCGAAGAAGCCGCACAGCCCGTTCGGCAGCGGTTGTTCACGGCGCATGCTGGCCAATGCGGCCAGTGGCACGTCGAGACCTCGGGCCGTCTGTTCGAGAGCGCTGGTGAGCAGTGGGTGTGGTGTCAGCTCTGCGAATACTCGGTAGCCGTCTTCGAGCGCGGCCCGCACCGCTGCGGAGAACCGCACCATCTTTCGCATATTGTCCGCCCAATAACCGGCGTTACACACCGGTCGCTCGCGCGGGTCGTACAAAGTTGTCGAGTAGAAGGGAACTTCCGGCGTCATTGGGGTGAGTTCGGCGAGCAAGTCGGTGAGCTCACCGATGATGGGGTCGACCTGGGGTGAATGAAAGGCAACGTCGGCGGGTATCTCGCGAGCCATCACGTCACGCTGTTCCCAGGCTGCCACCAGCTCGCGAACCGGTTGCGCTGCACCGGAAATCACCGTGGACTCCGGTGAAGCCACTACTGCCAGGACAACGTCGTTGATACCCCGGACGGTGAGTTCCGAAAGTACTTGCTGGGCAGGAAGTTGCACCGATGCCGTGGCACCGTTACCCGCGATGCGAGACATCAAGCGGGACCGGCGGCAGACCACGCGAAGCCCGTCTTCCAGCGAGAGCGCTCCCGCGACGACGGCCGCCGCCGCCTCGCCCAGGGAGTGCCCGATGATCGCGCCGGGGTGTGCCCCGTATGCCTTCATGGTGGCTGCGAGGGCAATCTGGATGGTGAACAGCGTTGGCTGGATCCGGTCTTGACCGGTGACGATCTGTGGCGCCGACATCGCGTCGGTCACCGAGAACCCGGACTCACCGGCGATCAGCGGCTCGATTTGGGCGACAGTTGCGGCGAACACCGGTTCGGTCGCCAGCAGCTCAGCGCCCATCCGAGGCCATTGCGAACCCTGCCCGGAAAACACCCATACCGGGCCGCGGTCGTCCTGCCCGACCGCGGCCTGATAGGGAGTATCGCCGTCGGCGACTTCTCGCAAAAGGTCGATGAGTTGCGGTCGACTGCTTGCGATGACGGCAGTACGCACCGGGCGGTGCGCGCGCCGACGCGCCAGGGTGTAGGCCAGGTCTGGTAACGCGACATCGTCACGTGCGTCTGCCCAGTCGGCCAACCGGCCGGCGGTCCGGCGCAGTCCGTCGGCCGACGTGGACGACAGCGGAAACAGCAGCGGCGCCGTCGTCGTCTCTGCTGCCTTCCCGTTGTGTTGCGCATCGGTGTCGGATGCTGCGGGAGCTTGCTCCACAATGGCGTGGGCATTGGTTCCGGAGAACCCGTAGGCCGACACAGCCGCCCGCCGGGGCGTGTGACCGTTGGTGGGCCACGGTGTATTCTCCTGCGGGACAAAAAGACTGGTTTTGATCTCGGCAAGCTCATCGGGTAGCCGGGTGAAGTGCAGATTCTGTGGAATAACGCCATGCTGCAGTGCCAGCGCGGCCTTCATCAGGCCCAATGTCCCAGAGGTCGATTGGTTATGCCCGAAATTGGTCTTTGCGGCCGCCAGCCCGCAGGGCTTGTCGAGGCCGTAAACCTCGGCCAGGCCGGCATATTCAATCGGGTCCCCGGTCGGCGTTCCGGTCCCGTGTGTCTCCACCATGCCGACGGTGCTCGCGTCCACACCGGCTTCAGCCAGTGCGGCCCGGTAGGCGGCGACCTGTGCGGACCGCGATGGTGTGGTGATGGTGACGGTGCGGCCGTCGTTGTTCAGTGCCGTACCGCGCACCACCGCCAAGACTCGGTCACCATCGCGCAGCGCATCCGGTAATCGCTTGAACAGCATCACCACGCAACCCTCGCCAGGCACGAACCCGTCCGCGGCCACGTCGAAGGCATGACAGCGTCCGGTCGGAGACAGCATGCCTCCGGCCGAACCCGAGGCAAACTTCCGCGGGTCCAACGCCACGGCGACGCCGCCGGCCATCGCGAGGTCGCATTCACCTTCGCGCAGGCTGCGACATGCCATATGCACAGTGACCAGCCCGGACGAGCATGCGGCATCCACCGTTACCGCCGGGCCGCGCAAGTCCATCGCGTAGGCGACCCGGCCAGACGCCATGCTGAAGTTGTTCCCGAGGAAGCCGTAGGGCCCCTCCAAGGAATGGGCGTCGGCCGCCAGGAGCTGGTAGTCGCCGTGCGTTAAGCCCATGTACACGCCGGTGCGGGATCCGGCCAGGCTTGTCGGGCTGAGTCCAGCGTGCTCCACTGCCTCCCAAGAGGTTTCGAGTAGCAATCGCTGCTGCGGATCGATCGCTATAGCCTCTGATTCGTTGATGCCGAAGAACTCGGAGTCGAAGCCGGCAATGTCATCGAGGAACGCGCCCCATCTGGACACCGATCGACCTGGCACCCCCGGTTCGGGGTCGTAGTACTCGTCGGCTTCCCAGCGGTCGGGCGGAATGTCGGTGACCAGGTCATCGCCGCGCAGCAAAGCTTCCCATAACTGATCCGGCGATTCGATGCCGCCCGGAAGTCGACATGCCATACCGATGACGGCGACGGGAGTAGCAGGTGTGGTGCCCATTGCCGGCGGCTCATCGGACGACGATGAACGATGGCCACGATCATCGGTCGCGCCGAATGAAACCATTCCACCTCCCCAGCAAACGCGCGGTGCCCTAGGCCGCCGCTTGACTCACGGCGCGGAACCCCCTCAAATTATCAAGGAAAGCGCCTTCGTTTAGGACGAGATGCCGTGCCCATGTCAGGGCGTTCGTGCACGTCAGCGACCTGGGTGGCCGGTTAGAGGCTAGTGTGCGCCGGAAAAGCGTAGAGGCGCGTTAGCCGAAACCGTTACCGAAACGTGACCTCCGACGAGCTAACGCGATAACCCACGCGGACACGACCCGATACCGCGATTCGGCAGGCGTTCCGACGGTGGGCCGGTATGCGCGCCGGACTTCGCTATTCCGGCCGTCCTGCCCGGAGCGCACGGTAACCTCTTGTGGGTGGTGGGGGCTTCTGTCTTGACTTTGCTCTGCGAGCGGGCCAGCTTGCAGCCCGATGACGCGGCGTTCACATATGTTGATTACGAACAAGACTGGGCTGGGATTTCGCAGACGTTGACTTGGTCGCGGCTGTATCGCAGGACACAGAATGTCGCGGAAGCGCTTCGAGGGTCTGGCTCGATAGGCGACCGTGCTGTGATTATGGCGCCGCAGGGTCTTGACTACATCGTTGCGTTTTTCGGTGCGCTACAGGCGGGACGGATCGCCGTCCCGCTTTCGGTTCCATTAGGCGGCGTCAGCGACGAGCGCGTGAGCTCGGTGCTGCATGACGCGTCGCCGTCAGTCGTTCTCACAACGTCTCCTGCCGCAGGCACGGTGGCCGAGCACATCAAGTCGCGGTCGGGCGCATCTGCGCCCTCCGTCGTCGAGGTCGACTTGCTCGATCTTGATGCCGCGACCAGATCCGGTGGTAGCGGCGAGAATCATCCGGGTACGGCCTATCTGCAGTACACGTCGGGGTCGACTCGCCAACCGGCCGGGGTCATGATGTCGCACCGAAACGTGGTGGCCAATTTCGGGCAACTCATGTCCTGCTACTTTGCGGATTACGGAGGGCTGCCGCCAGCGGACGGCACTCTCGTGTCGTGGCTGCCCTTCTACCACGACATGGGTTTATTTATGGGAGTCTGCGCACCGATTCTGGCGGGGGTCCATGCTGTGCTCACCAGCCCGGTGGCGTTTCTGCAGCGGCCGGCTCGATGGATGCATTTGATGGCAACCGATGGTCCCTCATTTTCAGCGGGACCGAACTTCGCATTCGAACTAGCGGTGCGAAAGACATCGGACGACGACATGGCCGGGCATGACCTCGGGAACGTGCTGGGCATCCTCAACGGAGCCGAACGGGTGCACCCGGCCACACTGCGGCGCTTTACCCAACGGTTCGCCCGCTTCAATCTGAGCGAGGCGGCGATCCGACCGTCATATGGACTGGCCGAAGCAACGGTGTATGTGGCGACCCGCGCATGTGCTGAACCACCGGCCGTCGTGCGCTTCGAATCCGAGAAGCTGACCGCCGGTAAGGCGGAGCGCTGCGAAACTCGCGACGGCACAGCGCTGATCAGCTACGGGAGGCCGCAGTCTCCGGTGGTCCGCATCGTCGATCCCGAGACGTGTATCGAGTGCGCGGCTGGAACGGTCGGAGAGATCTGGGTCCACGGCGACAACGTAGCGGCGGGCTATTGGCAGAAACCACGCGAAACCGAAGCTACCTTCGCTGGACGGCTTGTCGCTCCCTCGGCCGGTACACCGGAAGGCCCTTGGCTGCGAACCGGAGACCTGGGTTTCTTCTCCGACGACGAGCTGTTCATCATCGGCCGCATCAAGGATCTGTTGATCATCTACGGGCGCAACCACGCTCCTGATGACATTGAAGCGACGGTGCAGGAGATCAGTGGGGGCCGGTGCGCCGCGATCGCCGTTCCGGACAGTGGCACGGAAAAGCTTGTCGTGATCATCGAAGTCAAAAAGCGGGCCGGGACTGGCGAGGAAGCGCTGGACAAGATCACCCAAATCAAAAGTGAAGTCGCCTCGGCGATCTCGAACTCACACGGCATCAGCGTGGCGGATCTGGTTGCGGTGTCGCCCGGAGCGTTACCGATCACCACAAGCGGCAAGGTCAGACGAGCGACGTGTCTCGAGCAGTACCGGACCGGACAGTTCACCCGCATCGACGCGTAGTTCCGCGATTACCCGCCGCGAGCTTCGATCATTGCCGACCGGTTGACCTTGGTTGCCGCGGTGCGGGGGATCTGCTCGACGAATTCGACCGTCTTGGGCACCTTGTAGGCCGCCAGCCGGCTCTTGGCATAGGTGATCACTTGCTGTTCGGTGAGTGGCGCCCCCAATTGCACCACGGCATGCACCCGGCGGCCCCACTGCGGGTCGGCGAGCCCGATGACCACGACGTCGGCGATCGCGTCGTGTTCGGCCAGCGCGGATTCCACTTCTGCCGGAAAGACATTGGCGCCACCGGTGATGATCATGTCGGCCCGGCGGTCGGCGACGTAGAGATAGCCGTCGGCGTCCAGGTGACCGATATCTCCGGCTGAACGGAACCCGTCCGGCGTCGACGGAAGCGCCGGTGCTCCGCCCAGGTAGCGATAGCCCGCGCTCATCGGCGCGCGCAAATAGATGTCGCCGCGCTCGCCCGGCCCCAACGGAACGCCCTGGGGGTCCAGGATGCGAATCTCGGTGTCGCGGAAGCCACGACCGACGCTGCCGGGATGGGTCAGCCACTCGTCGCCGCGCAACGCGGTCAGCCCGAGGTTTTCAGTCATCCCGTAGGCCATCACGACCTGCCCGGGGGACAGCAGCTCGAACCAGGTCTGCAGCAACGCGGGCGGCATGACCGCGGCACCCTGCAAGATCCACACCACACTGGACAAGTCGCGGCGGCGGATGTCCGGCAGCGCGGCGATGCGCGCCAGCATCGTCGGCGTGGCAGTGAAATTGCTGATCCGATATTGTTCGATCGCGTCGACAACTGTTGACGCGTCAAACTTTTCGAGAATTACCAGTCGGTCTCCGCCCAACATGTTGTTTAGCGGGGCGAAGCCGTTGGTGTGATACATCGGCCCGGGGACCAGGATCGTTTGCGGCGTGTCCACCGACGTCCAGGCCGCCAGAAACGGGGTAGACAACAGCGGTGTCCAGGTTGCCGGCGCCAGATTGAGGATCACCTTCGGCAGGCCGGTCGATCCGCTACTGCAGATACCGTTGACCGTTGGCGAGACCACGATCGGCAGCGGCGCGTCGGCTTGACCTGCGGCCGACGAGGCCAGCTGTGCCCGGTTGTGCTCGTCGAGCAGAACGGCAGGCTTGATCACGTCGAGTACCCGGGACCGCTCCCAATCCGGCAGGTCCCATCGCATCGGAACCGGGACCGCGCCGATTTTCCAGCATCCCAATGCCGCCAGAACCAGGTGCTCCGAATTGGGGATCCCCAGCGCGACAAGCGAACCGGCGTCGGCGCCGGATGCGGCAAGTGCCCGCCCCCACTGATTGGCGCATGCGTCCAGTTCGGCAAAGCTCAGCGAGCGCGCAGCGCCGTCGGGCGCCAGCGTGATCACGGCCTGCTCCTCGCCGCGTTGGTCAGCGAGCTGCTGGAGCCGCAGCCCGAACGGGATACCGTCGTCGGCAGCGTTCATGCCGGCTGCACCACCGAGAACAGCGTCTCCAGATGACCGCTGCGCACATCCGCCGTCAACCGGAGCGCGAGCATCTCGCTGCTCAGCGGCAACCGAATCAGCGGTTGGGTGTGGCGATCGAGCACGCTGACGTCGGACTCGTCGCAGAACCCCAATGCGCCGAGCAGCTGGTGCGCGGTTCGGAACACCTGCCGGGCGGTGTCGGCGGCCTTGACCCGCAGGATCAGCGCATCGGCCGCACAGAATTGCGTCGCGGCCGAGTCAAGTCGCCAGATGGTGTACTTGGCGAGTTCGTCAAGCCCGCGCGCTGTGACCGACGCATCGGCGATCGTGAAGCGGACGGCCTGAAAGTCGGCCAGCGGCTTGCCGAATTGAGTCCGAGCGCGAACGTGTTCTGCGGCGATCGCCAGTACCTGTTGCACGGCGCCCAAGATTCGCCACGATCCCAGCACCAGATGCAGAATTACGTCGAGGGCGGGCAGGGTACCGTCGGGCCCGGTTACGGTGGCCGGCACCAGAAACGGCCCGAGCTTGGCGTCGGTTCGCGACGACAGCTGCGGACGGTAGCGCCTGCCATCGAGGTCGGCGGCGATCCACTCGCCCGGCAGATCTCCGTGATCGACCCGCGGTGCGGCCGGATTGACCAAGGCCAGTCGCGCGCCGTCGACGGCCAACAGCTCCTCGGCGAGCGGGTAGGGCAGTGCTGCAGCGCCGGCGGCCCGGCAGAGCACCGCGGCCGCCAGCAGGTCATCCGGCTCCGAACGCACGTCGAGGTCGAACGCACCGACGTCGGTCAATGCGCGTCGGGCTTCCCCGCGGATGGTGTCGTCGGTTTCGGCGCGCAACGCTGCCTGCGGGCCGCCGAGGCGGGCAAAGCGTTTGGCCGCGACCGCGGCGAATTCTTGAATGTCTTCCGGCAGAGCGGTGTTCACCGGTGTTCTCCCAAGACCTCTCGTGCGACGAGCATGCGTTGTACCTCGATGGTTCCGGACGCCACGGTTGCGGCCTGAGCGTAGCGCCAATGGTCTTCGGCCGCCCCGTGCAGCCGGGCCGCAGCACCGCTGTCCAGAGCTGACGGCCCTAAGACGTCGAACAGCAATTCGGCCACCTGCTGATCACACGTGGTGGTGGCGATGCGCGCGGCGCTGGCAGCGGCGCCCGCCGACGGATCGTCCTGCAGCGACACTGCCCGGTAGGCCAGCAGCCGGGCCACCCGCAAATCGACCAGCGCTCGCACCCAGCGGGCGCGGATGGATTCGGGCAATCGGTCCCAGTCGTTGCCGAGTTCGGCCTGCAGCCGGTCGAGTAACGATTCGCAGCGGGCATACCGGGCGATTCCGACTCGCTCGAAGGCCAGCGCCTCACGCATCACCCGCCAGCCGGCACCCACTTCGCCCAGAACCTCGTCGGGAAACACCCGGACATCGTCGAGAAAAACCTCATTGAGGTGGTGCGGCCCGAGCATCGACCGGATCGGGCGCACCGTGATGCCCGGCCGGTCCATCGGCAGGAGGAACAGGGTCAGCCGTTGGGGTTTCGGCGCATCGGCGTCGGTGCAGGCCGCCAGTACGCACCACGACGCCATCTGCGCGTAGGACGTCCAGACCTTCTGGCCGGTGATGCGCCAGCCGTCACCGTCGGCGACGGCGTGGGTGCGCAGCGACGCAAGGTCCGTTCCGGCTTCGGGCTCGGAAAAGCCTTGGCACCAGATCACTTCCCCCGCAGCGATTGCGGATAAATGACGGGCCTTCTGCTCGGGGGTCCCGTAACGCATTACTGCGGGGCCGACCCAGTTGATCCCCATGTACTGCGCACCGCGGGGTTCGTGGTGCGCCCACATCTCTTCGCGCAGCACGGTCTGCTGCCAGACCGAACCGCCGCCGCCACCATGTTCTTTCGGCCAGGCCAATGCCAGCAGCCCACTCGAAGCCAGAAGTTTGCAGAACGACTCGGTAGTCGCCAGATCGCGGGGATCGTCGGTACAGGCTCCCAGGAAGCCGTCGGGGATGTGCGCGGAAATCAATTCCCGCAAGCGCTGTCTGAGGTCGTCGGCGCCGGCGCCAAGGTCGTAATCCATCCTCATCCCTTCGGCAGCCCGAGCAGCCGCTCGGCGATGATGTTGCGCTGGACCTCGGATGTCCCCCCATAAATGGTGGCAGCCAGGGCGTCTTGACGTTCGAACAGCAGGTCCGGATCGCCGATCGAATCCGGTCCGCCCGCCGCGGCGCTCAATTCCCAAACACGTTGCAAAGTCACCGATCCGAGCAGCTTAAGGATGTCGGCTTCTGGAGAGGCCCGGTTAGCCAGTTCATTGTGTAGCGCCCGGTATCCAGTGGCGCGCAGCGCCTCGGCGTCGGCGAGTAATGAGCCGAGTTCGCTGAAGATGTCGTCGCTTTCGGCGCCCCGGATGGACGCCAGGCCGCGGTGGATCTCGACCCAGTTCATGATCCAGATCATCTGTCGCTCATGCTGCAGCGACGCCAATGCCACGTGCCAGCCGCCGTTGCACGGGCCCAACAGATCGGCCACCGGCACTTCGACGTCGTCGAGGAAGACCTCACAGAACGTCTCGTCGGAGATCGACGCCATGCGGATGGGCTCGATTCGTACGCCGGGCGAATGTAAATCCAGGATCAGGCAGGAGATCCCGCGGTGTTTGGGTGCTGTCGGGTCAGTGCGCGCGTACAGCGTGCACCATCGCGACAGGTGCGCCTGGGTGGTCCAGATCTTGTGACCGTTGACCCGAAACACGTCGCCGACACGTTCGGCGCGGGTACGCAGGCCGGCGAAGTCGGACCCGGCTTCCGGCTCGGACATGCCCAGCGCCCACCACTCGTCGCCGCGCAGCAGCGGTACCAGCAGCCGGTCGATCTGGTCGGGAGTACCGAACTGGCGGATCGCCGGTGCGGCGACGTTGGGGCCGGCGATGTTGGGCAGCTTGGGTGCTGAGCGCATTGCTGCCTCGAGCCGGATTTCCATCGCATCGCGCAGCCCCAGCGAGCGTCCGCCGTGTTCGCGCGGCCAGGTCGGCTGCAGCCAGCCGGCCTCGAACGCGGCCCGCTGATAGTCGCGGCGCAGCGTCAAGTCCCAGCGGTATTCGCGATAGCGCTGGGTGTAGTCGTCCGGCAGGAAATCGGTTAACCAGCAGGCAAATTCCGCGACGACGTCGCTCGGCGCCGTCATGCGGCATCTCCGGCGAAGTGGCGGCCGACGGCGTGGTAGAGCGCACGGGAGTCGCCCAGCGCGGCGGCGCCCTGCCACGCGTGCCGCAGATACAAATGGATGTCGTGCTCCCAGGTCTGCGCGATCGCGCCGTGTACCTGAACCGCAGTCCGCGAGCAGTTGACGGCAGCGTCACCGGCGGCCGCCTTGGCCAGCGCCGCGGCGGTCCAGCCGGCGGTCGGCGTGACGGCGGAATCGTCGAGGCGGGCGGCCGCGGCATAGGTGAGGCTGCGTGCGCGCTCGAGGCTGACGTAGTTGTCGGCCAGCGCATGCTTGACGCCCTGAAAGGCGCCGATCGGCTTGCCGAATTGCAACCGGGTCTTGGCATGTTCGACGGATCGGGACAGCACGGCGCCGGCCACGCCGACCAAGTCGGCGGCGGCAGCCAGCAGCGGCACCGCCAGCGCCGATTCGACATCCACCGGTGCGACGGCCACCGGCGTCGCGTCGATCTCGACGTCGGCGACCGGCTGGGCGGCGTTGATGCATTCAAGCGGTTCCACCGTGACGCCAGCGCCGGTGCGTGCGACCGCGGCGACAACTCCCTCTGCTGAGGTGGCCAAAGTGACCACCAGTTCCGCGCGGGACAGGTCGGCGACGGCGACCGCCCGCCCCTGCAACCGGCCCTGCTGCAAGGTCATCGGCACACCAGGCAGCCGCGTCCCGGGCGGGTGCACGGCCAGCGCGGCGACGACGCCGCCGCTGATGTCACGCAGCACGTCGTCGACTGCCGAGCCGGCGGCACGCAGCACCCCGGCGGCGAGACCGACGCTGGACAGCAACGGAATCGGCGCGATAGCGGCCCCGCACTCTTCCAGCACCACCGCCAAGTCGAGACTGCCGTAGTCGCCCGCATCCGATGCAGCCAGCTCCGTCCAACCCAGGTCGACGACGGTTTTCCACAAAGTGCGCCAGCGTTCGGAGTCCGTCATTGCCTGGCGGGCGACGCCGGTGGGGCACTCGGTATGTAGGACATCGCGCACGGTGTCGCGCAGCGCTAGCTGCCCGGGATTCAGCCCGACGTCCATGATGCCTAACATAGCAAAGATAGCAAACTAGCTGAATACCGTTGCTCGTACGACGGTCAACGGAAGGCCGTATGGTGGTCAGCCATGGTCGAGTGGTTTTTGTTCCTGCCGCAACTGCGGTTGCCGATCGCCGACATTGTGGATCGCGCCCGCCACGCCGAGGCCAGCGGTTTCGACGGCATCGCATTCATCGACCACCTCGAGGCGCCCGGGCTGCCCGACGAAAGCATCTGGGAGGCAATGACTGTCGCAACGTGGGTAGCTGCCGCAACCGAGCGGGTGCGGATCGGTCACCTCGTGCTTTGTGACGCCTTCCGGCATCCGGCGGTATTGGCCAAACAAGCCGTGACGCTCTCGGCGGCCTCGAACGGGCGATTCGAGCTCGGTCTCGGCTCCGGCTCCTGGCCCGCCGAGTTCGCCAGGTTCGATGTCGGGCAGCAAGATCCGGTTGCCCGAGTCGAGCAACTGGGGCGCCACCTCGAGTTGATCACGCAGTACTGGGGTCGGGGCGAAGACCCCGAGCGAAGCCAGCAGCCACGGCCTGAACATCCCATCCCGGTGGTACTCGGCGGCACGGGACGGCGGACGATGAAACTCGTTCGCCAATACGCGGATTGGTGGAACGTGCCCGCCAACCACATCGATCGGCTGTCGCAGCTGGCGCCCGACGCGGCACCGGCACGGGTATCGGCCCAGCAGATGGTGGGTTTCGTGCGCGACGGCGCCGACCCGGCCGCGGTGCGCGAGGTGAGCACTCGGCGGTTCGGCTATCTGGGACCAGGCCTGGTCTGCGGTGACGCCGGCGAGCTGATCGGGCATTTCGCCGGGCTGGCCGACCTGGGCGTCGAGCGCTTCTACGTCTGGTTCGCCGACTTCGCCGCTCCCGAATCGCTGCACGAATTCGGCGAATCGGTGATCAAGGGTTTTCCTGCGCGGCGCGGCGGCGAGCCTCGGTAGGCACCACCGGATCGCGGGCGAACGGACCGCGACGTACGGCGTTCAGCCGTATCTCCGGTAGATCCACTGACGGGTCCACGGTATCGAGCCAGGCGACAGTGTCAGCAACGTCGGCGACCTGGATGGCGTACATCTCGAACGGAACATCCTGCAGCATCTCGGTTTCCACCGGCCCCGGCGTCACGATATGAACACAGATGCCGTCCCGGTCGACTTCGAGTGCCAGCGCCCGGGCGAACGCGTTCATCCCGGCTTTGGATGCCGAGTAGGCGGTACGGGCCATCATCGGCTCGTGTGCGGCGGATGAGGAAATAAACACCAGCCGCGAACCGGCTCGCATCCGTGGCAGCACAGCGGCGGTCACCACGAAACAGGAGTCCAGGTTGGCCGACATGATCGCCCGCCACTGCTCGAATGTCTGCTTGCGCGCGTAGGTGCCACCGAGCGTTCCGGCCGCGTGCACCACCAGATCAATCCGCTCCAGCGGAGCTATCGCGTGCTCGAACCCAACCGGATCGACGGCGTCGGCAGCAATGTAGCGTGCTCCGATCTCGTCCGCTGCAGCCCGCAACGGGGCGTCGCGGCGCGCAGTGAGCACCACGTCGTAGCCGTGCTCGGATAACTTGCGGGCGCAGGCTTTGCCGATTCCGCCACTACCGCCGGTGACCAGTGCGGTGCGCATGCGCGTCTCAGAGATGGCGACTCTCCCGCGGCCGGGACAGAGCCTGCGGCGACAACGCATAGATCCGGTGGTCGTCGCGACCGGTCAGCACATAGGTCTGGGTGTCGGCGACGTGCCGGGCGGCGATACGACGGGCTCGGTCGACATCGCCGGCTTCGATCGAATCGGTCAATTTGACATGCGTGTTGAGCACCGCGCGGCGTTTGGCCAGCGAGGGATATGTGCCCTTGGCAGTACTTTCCTCGGCCCACTGTTGCTCGTGGCTGGTCCACAACGTCTCCAGGCTGCCGACCACCGCGAGCATGGTGTGGTTTCCGCAGCCGCGAACGAGAAGGTTGTGAAACTGGCGGCCGATTTCGGTGAATTGCCCACCGTCGTCGAGGTGAGCGGCCATCGCGTCGTTGACCTTGTTGAGCTCGGGCACCAAGGTGTCGGCGCGGTCGGGCCGTTGGGCGGCCAGTGCCGCGCAGACCGGTTCGAGCTCACGTAGCGCCGCGCCCAGGTCGGCGAGACCGACGTTCTCGCTTTGCAACAAGAGCCCGAGCATGTAGGCGGCACTGGTTTTCGCCGGTGCATGCACGACGGCGCCGCCCCGATTGCCGCGGCGCACCGACACCAACCCCTCGGTCTCCAGAATGCGCAGCGCCTCGCGCAGCGAGACCAAGCTGACGTTGAACTGCTCGACGAGCACCTCCTGGCGCGGCAGCAGGTCACCGTCGGCCAATTCACCGTCGATGATCTGGCGTCGCAACTCGTCGGCGACGATCTCGGCTATCCTCGGCGCCGACAACCGGCGTCGGGCCTCAGGGCCAATTCCGAGTGCTGTCATACGATTCCAGGAGCGAATGATCCGACGAAGCGCACGGCCGCCAACCCGCGAACTCCATTGGATGCAATCTTAGCAGTAATGGCACAATAGCCAGGTGGACGAGAGGCCGGACCGTCGTCCGACACCATTGGCCGACCTGCGCGTCGTCGAAATCAGTGATCGGATTGCCGGCAGTTATTGCGGGAAGCTGTTGATCGATGCCGGCGCGGATGTCCGCAAAATCGAGGCGCCGCAGGGAGATCCGTTCCGGCGGTTCAGTGCCAGCCGTTCGCCGGTCCCGGACGGGACCGACGCACCGCTGTTCGGCTACCTCAACGCAGGCAAGCGCAGTCTGATGCTGCTGCCCGGCGACAGCCGAATCCACGCTGAACTCGCCGGCGCCGACATTGTGGTGCTGGCCGCCAGCCGGTCGCAGGCGAACGAATTGGGCATCGACGCGCAGCATTTGCTGGCCAAGTGTGCGCATGTCGTACTGGTCACCATCTCTGACTTCGGATGGAGCGGCCCGTATGCCGAGCGCGCCGCCAGCGAATTCACCCTGCAGGCGTGGGCCGGCTCGCCCGGGTTCCGCGGTGACCCGGCCGGGCCGCCGATCGCGATCGGCGGCGACGTGGGGGAGTACATGGGCGGGGTGTTCGCCGCGTTCGGCGCGCTGGCGCTGCGCCGCCGGGTCGAGCGCGGCGGAGCCGGTGAGCACCTTGACCTTTCGATGCTCGAAGCGATGACACTGATGCAGAGCGGTGAATGGCTGCACTCGCAGTTGCTGCAGGTGCCACCGGTCACGCGTACCGTCGAGGTGCCGTCGATCGAAGCGGCCAAGGACGGCTACGTGGGGATCACCATGGTCACCGGCCAGCAGTGGCTCGATTTCGCTGCGATGGTGGACTGCCCGGAGCTGACCGAAATCCCGCAGCTGCGGTTCCAGATCGGCCGGTGGGAATACCGTGATCTGATTCGCGACCGGATCCGTCCGTGGTTTGCCGAGCGCAGCGTGGACGAGATCGTCGAACTCGGGCAGCTGTTCCGCTTGCCGATCGCCGCATTGGGCAACGGTTCGACCATCCGCGACCTGGACTACGTGACCCAGCGCGGAGCGTTCGTGCGCAACCCGGCCGGGTATCACCAGCCGCGCCCGCCTTGGTTGATGTCGCGGTGCCAGCCGGCGCCGGTGCGCGGCACACCTGGACTCGGCGAGGCGAACGGCGAATCACCCTGGCCCACGCGCGAACCCGGTACGCGGCAGGCAGATCACCGGTTGCCACTCGATGGTGTCCAAGTGGTTGACCTGACCGCGTTCTGGGCCGGGCCCGCCGCGACGCATCTGTTGGCCGCGTTCGGCGCCGACGTGGTCAAGGTGGAGTCGATCCAACGTCCGGACGGCATCCGGTACTCGGGCGGGATGCGCACCGACGTCGAGGACTGGTGGGAGTACGGCTGGGTGTTTCACGCGATGAACACCAACAAGCGCTCGGTGACCCTCGATCTCGAGTCGGACGAGGGCCGTCGCCAGTTCACGACGCTGGTGGCTGGTGCCGACGTCGTGATCGAGAACTTCTCGCCGCGGGTGATGGACCACTTCGGGCTTACCGCAGAGGTGCTGCTGGCCGTCAACCCGAAGCTGGTCGTTGCCCGGATGCCGGCGTTCGGACTTGACGGACCGTGGCGCGACCGGGTCGGTTTCGCGCCCACCATGGAGCAGATCGGCGGCTTGGCCTGGGTGACCGGACTGCCCGACGGCCCGCCGGTCCCGCCGCGCGGCGCCTGCGATCCGCTGGCCGGTATCCACGCCGCCTTCGCCGTGCTGGCGGCTCTGGCATTCGCGGAACGCACCGGGGCCGGCCAACTCGTCGAGCTGCCGATGGTTGAAACGGTGTTGAACGCCACCGCAATTCAGCCGATGGAAGCCGAGGTGTTCGGCGTGACGCTGAGCCGCCAGGGCAACCGCGGCCACAGCTGCGCCATCCAAAACCTTTACCGCTGCCTCGGGGACGACGCCTGGATTGCGGTCACCGTGACCACTGATGCGCAGTGGCGGGCGCTGGTCGAGCTGATGGGTCGACCGCCCTGGTGCGACGACCCAGGCCTAGCCATGGTCGCCGACCGCCGGGAGCGGGGCGACGAGATCGATCGTCGGCTGGCCGATTGGTTCGCCGGCCAGGAGTTGCGCTCCGTGGTGGAGCAATTGGCGGGGACGGGCATACCCGCCGCACCGGTCGTGTCGCCATCGTTGGTGACCGAGAATCCGCAATTAATCGAGCGGGGATTCTTCGAGGCGTTAGATCACCCACGCACCGGCACCGGCTGGTATCCGCGTCCGCCGTTCGCCCCGCTTACCGGGCAACGCCGCTGGCTGTTGAGCGCTCCGCCGACCCTCGGCGAGCACAACGAAGAAGTATTGCGCGACCGGTGTGGACTCACCGACGCTGACCTCGCCCGTCTGAGGTCGGCCGGAGTGATCGGGACGAGGCCCAAGGGATTATGACGTGGGCGAGTTGAACGTTGGTTTGGCCGTCAACATCACCGGGATGCGAAGCGTTTTGCCGCCGGCGACCGGGACCCGGATGCCGAAGTACACGACGTGCACGTCGAGGTTCAGTTCCAGCCGCATCTCCCGCAAGGGCTGGGTCTGAATTCCCAGGTTCATTTCCCGCAAGCGCGCCAGGCCGCGTCCGGTGGACTCGTCCGGCAGCCCCGGTTTTGGATTCGTCGGTTTGCCCTTCTTCGCGATCGGCGTTGTCATGCCGCAACTCTACTCTTTAGGAAAGCTACAGAACGATGCAAACCGCCGTGAGCAGCGGTTATGCACCTGTCCTGCCGCTCATTGTGGGTTCTGCCAATATCCTTGATGATGGTGAAGTGAGCGACGGACCCAGACTAGGAGCAACTCGATGCGAGTAACCGTCGACGAGTCGTTGTGTGAGGCCAACGGCTTCTGCGAGTCTTTAGCGCCTGACGTATTCGAGATCGGCGACGCGGAGGTCGTACAGATCGCCGAGGGCCCGGTGCCCGAGCGCTTGGAGATCGACGTTCGTGCCGCCGTCGACCAGTGCCCGAAGGCGGCGTTGCGGATCGTCGACTAACGCGCTCTCAGCGAGATCGCCATCTCGTCGTAGATCGACATGTTGGTGGCCAGGCTGGGGTAGGCCACGGTGGCCGGCCCCAACTCGATGTTGTCGCAACGCAACAGCAGTTCGTCGAACACGGCGCGCAATTCGGCGCGCGCCAGCATCGCGCCCAGGCAGTGGTGCGGGCCGCCGCCGCCGAACGCCACGTGCGGGTTGGGCTGGCGGCCGATGTCGAAGCGAAACGGCTCCTCGAAGATCTCTTCGTCGCGGTTGGCCGAGCGCAGCATCGACACGATGCGCTCGCCTGCGGGGATGTGCTGGCCGTCCATGTCGATGTCGACCTTGGTGGTCCGCGTCCAGTACGCCACCGGTGTCGCCCAGCGCAGCACTTCTTCCACGGCGCTCGCCCGCACCGCCTCGTCGTCGCGGTAGCGCTCGATCTGCTCGGGGTTGGCGACGAATGCCTGCAGTCCGGCGGCCAACGCGTTCTTGGTGGTGTCGCTGCCGGCGAAGGCCAATACGAAAAAGAAGATCTCCAGTTCGTTGGGGGGCAACCGGAATTGCTCCCCATCCTCGCCGGTGATCACCGCTGAAGCCAGCGTGCTCCAGATGTCGTCGGCGGGATTGCGCCGCTTCTGGTCGGTGAGTTCGAGCGCGTAGCCGAAGATGGTGGCGTAGAGGTCGAGCTCTTCTTGCTGCGACAGTCGGGTCTTCGGCGAGCGGGCGGTCAGAATACGGTCGAAGGCGTCGAAGATGCGGGGCCGATCCTCGTCGGGCATGCCGATGATGTCGCCGATCACGGTCATCGGCAGAGCGTCGGCGACGTCGGCGATCCAATCACCGCCGCCGCGGCCCAGTATTTTGTCGATCATCCGCGCGGCCCGGGCCCGGATGCCGTCCTCGAGTTGGGCGATCGCCCGTGGCGTGAATGCGCTCGAGATGAGCTTGCGGCGCTTGTTGAGTTCCGGCGGGTCCATGTTGATGATCGTCGGATACGACGAGAACGTGTCGAGCGGCTGGATGAGTGGGCCGTCCTTGGCCGTGAACGAGTCGGCGTCGCGATGGATGCGCACGGCGTGGCGATGCTTGGTGGTCATCCAGAATTCGCGCTGGACACCCATCTTGGCGGCACCGGGCGTGAGATTGTGCCGAAAAAGCGGGCGGCTGCCTCGTAGATCGGTGAACAGCGCATCCGGAAAGCCGTTATGCCACAAAGCGAAATCTGACAGATCCAGCTCGGCTGTCGTCATGATTCTGGGGTCACCCATCTAGTGCGTCGCGGCCGCAGACACTGCGAGCGCCAAGGCCGCAATCTTTGCTATTTAAGCATAATAGGGCTCACTCGGCCGCCTGGCCAGCCCTCCGCCCCTATTAGTGGGTTGATTTGCTCAACTTTACTGATGCGCGTCCCACGCATCCCATACGCGCTGGAGCGCTCTTAGTTGTCTGTTTCCTCGGTCGCCGGTGCATGAGCAGATACACATGCAGCGACACTACTTTCGCGCGCATTCCGTTCGGTCTACAGCGGCAGACTACGGAACCCATTGACAGTTGTGGGCTGTGGGTGTGATAGTTCACTGGTCTTAAGTGAAAACATCGTTTTCGTAGAAGGGCCCCGAGATGTCTGAGGTTGGGCTGCGCGGATGACGGGCGGGACGCAGAAGCTGTCGTGGTTGCCGTTTTCCATCGCTGAGGCGTCCTATGCAGCTGGCGGCGGCAACGACGACCTCGACGTGGCGGACGCCTGGGAGCAGCTCCTCGATCGGTTGAAAGCAGCGTCACAACTTGTGAAGGGCAGTCCGTTCGCCCGGAACCAGCTCGATCTGGCGTCGGGAATGCGACACCTATTGGTCCTGCTGGCAATGGGGATCGACGAGGCGTTGCGATTCGATCCAGATCCGGTCCTTGGTGTTTCACGGACATCTACCGACGACGTTCTGACGTGGGGCATGGACTGCCCGGACGCGATCTACTTCCGCGCGATGCTGCGTGGCGGAGAGACCTATCGCTTATTCGGTAACCGCGGCACTGCCCGTTATGTCGGACTGCAGACCATGAACGGGATCGTCGCAACCACAAACGTCTTGGTCGATGAGCTCGAGGGAGGTCCAGGCGGCGACTTCGAAGTCATCATCTCAGCGGACAAGCACGACGGTAACTGGATGCAGATCGACGGTGACAGCCCCACTTTGGTCGTCCGCCACTTCTTCTATGACTGGAACACCGAGGTGCCGTCGTCGTTGCGGATCGAACGGGTCGACGCAACCGCGCAGAGCAATGCTTCAACGATCAATCATGATGTGGTGGTCTCGCGGCAATTGGTGGCACTGGGCGAGTTCGTGCATGACAACCTGAAGTTTTTCCATGACTGGGGTAGCACACCGACCGCCAACGGGTTCCTCGCACCGATGAACCTTTCTGCGGTCGGCGGGGCGGCGGAGAACCGGCCTGTCATCGGCCGCTGGGAGCTGGCGCCCGATGAGGCGCTGATTCTCGAGGTGGAACCGCCCACGGGTGTCTACTGGAGCTACTCGCTGGGCAATCCCTGGTGGGAGACAATCCATTACGGCCGGCACCAATCCAGCCTCAATGCTCACCAAGCAGTTATCGACTCCGACGGGCTTCTTCGGGTGGTCGTGTGTTCGCGCGACCCTGGGGTTGCGAATTGGCTCGATACAGCCGGTTACAGCAACGGGGCGATGATCTTGCGATGCGTGCGCACCGACACAGCACCGACGCCGGCCACCCGGGTGGTGAAGTTCGACGACCTCGAGTCAGCGCTGCCTGCGGGCACCACAATGGTCACGGCTGAGGAGCGGGCGGCAATCGTCACAGCGCGCCGCCGCGCCGTACACGACAGGTTCGCATGGTGAGCTTTTCGGTTGATGAACTCGAGGATGGCGCTCGTGCCGCAACGGGTCTGGACGACTTCGGTTCGCCCTACTACCGCGAAGGCTTGGAGCGCACTGTCGAGGCGTTGAACAACGAGGCCGGTCTCAACGCGCTCGGGCAGGTGATCCAGCACGCGACCATCAGCAATGCCCTCATACAACGTCTAAAGATTGAAGACGTCTACAAGCAGCATCCGGAGATCGACAACGAGGTCGTCGAAGGACCGGTCTTCATCATCGGTTTGCCGCGAACGGGCACAACGGCTTTGAGCCAGCTAGTAGGCGCCGATCCGCAATTTCGTTCACTGCGGATGTGGGAGTCACAGGCCCCCACACCGCCTCCTGAGGCGACCACCCAGCACAGTGACGCCCGTATTGCAGCGGCCGAGGCCGGGCTCACCATGCTCTATGAGATGTTTCCGCTCATGAAAACTCTGTACAACTCGGAAGCGACTGCGGCGACCGAATGTCAGGACCTCATGGGAATGAGTTTTCGCACGGTGCATTTCGACGGTGTTGTCCGGGTACCGAGATACCTTGAGTGGGTGTTGACGTGCGACATGTGCGAGACCTACACCTATCACCGGCGAGTCCTCAAAGTCCTGCAATGGCACTGTCCGCCCCGCCTGTGGCACCTCAAGACGCCCGTGCACATGTTCTCACTCGACGCGCTCGTCGCGGCATACCCGAACGCCAAATTCATGTGGAGTCATCGCGATCCGGCCAAGGTGATGGCCTCGGTGTGCAGTCTCATTCGGTACGTCCGCAGCTGGAGTAGTGACCGTGACGACGCTGAGGAACTCGGCGCCGAGCAACTCGAGTGCTGGGCAGAAGGGGTCCGGCGCGCGATGGACTTCCGCAGGCGGTCCGGCGACGACCGCTTTGCCGACGTGTCATTCGCTGAACTGCAGACCGACCCGGTCAACACACTGAAGAACAGCTACCAGCGGCTCGGTCTGACCTTCACCGACGCTACTCGCCGGTCAGTGCAGCAATGGGCTGCTGAACACGCGCCGGGATCTCGCGGAGCACATGAATACCAGCTTTCTGATTATGGTCTCACGCCCGAGCGCGTTCGGGAGCGCTTCACCGAGTACCTCGCGACCTACGATGCCACCGCCTGATCCGATAGCGTCCGCGGCCGCTGGACCTACCCCAAAACGACGACGGCGGACCCGGAACCCGAACCCGGGCGACCGCATCGCGCTGGTATCCGCCGCTTCGAAAATCATTCGGGAACAAGGAGCCCGCGAACTGACCGTCGCGGAGGTGCTGAGCCGCGCGAAGCTGGGAACCCGCGCCTTTTACCGGCACTTCGACTCGAAAGACCAATTGGTTCAATTCGTCTTCCTGGAGATGGCTCGTGTCGAAAGGCTCCGACTACGCCGCAAGATGCGATCTGCATCGAATCCGGTTGATGCGGTGGCAGCATGGATCGACGGGCGGCTCGATCTTGCTTTTGACGACGATGTCCGGTCCGACCTTCGCACCCTGTCTCTGGAGGCCCAAACGCAGATGTTTGCCGCGCCTGAGGCGGTGAGCCCGGCATACCGGGAGATGCTGGCGCCACTCATCGAGCAACTCGAGCTCGGCAAGCAGCAGGGGATATTTACCGACATCGATCCGGTGACCGATGCGGAGTTGTTGCAGGGCGCCATCTGGGCCTGCCTCGAACGGCAATGGGCTACCGGAAATTGCCATCGCGGCAAAATCCGGAAAGTGGCCCAGCGCTTCTGCTTGAGCGGCCTGGGTGCCCCGCCTGCACTGATCGCGGCGGTTATCGGCCAGAACTGACTCAACCACGGAAAACATCGACTCGAGGAGACTTCATGGATCTGGGTTTGGCCGGCTCGAAAGCTGTTGTCACAGGCGGCAGTAAGGGCATGGGACTGGCCATCGCCGAGACGCTCGCCTCAGAAGGTGCGAGCGTAGCGGTCATGGCAAGAGGGAAAGCGGCGCTAGACGCCGCGGTCGAATCCCTGCAGGAAGCGGGAGCGCCCGACGCCGTCGGAATCAGTGTCGACATGTCCGATGCCGATTCGATCGCTGCCGCATTCGGGATCGTCGCCCAGCGTTGGGGCGAATTGAACAGTTTGGTCCACACGATCGGCCCGGCGGATGGGTACTTCGAGCAGATGGACGATTCAGATTGGGACGCGGCTTTCGCCCTCGGCACCATGTCGGGCGTTAGATCGGTCCGCGCCGCACTGCCAATGCTGCGCGCCGCCGACTGGGCGCGCATCGTGACATTGTCCGCGCATTCGATCCAACGGCAAAACCCGCGCATCGTCGCCTATACCGCCTCGAAAGCGGCCTTGAGCAGCGTGACCAAGAATCTGTCGAAAAGCTTGGCCAAGGATGGCATCTTAGTGAACTGCGTGTGCCCGGGGACGATCGTGACCGCGAGCTTCACCGAGGTTCTCAAAGATGTCCTCGCGGCCGACGGGCTGGACGCGGCAAACCCGACCGACGTGATGAAGTGGATCGACGACAACTTCCATCAGCCATGTGACCTTGGTCGGGCCGGGCTACCCGAGGAAATCGCCTCCATCACCACCTATCTGGCTTCCCAACGCAACGGATACGTGACGGGTGCGACGGTCAACGTCGATGGCGGCTCAGACTTTGTCTGACGTGCGCTCTGGAGGTCGCTGAGGTGTTGACTAGAATACCTAAAATAGCAAAAATAGTTCACTAGCAAGGCCCATGGATGTGGGCGTTTGTCGTGCGTACGCTCGATGTGAAGCCGCCGGGCGGCCGCGGAGTGGTCTAAGGGCCACCAATTTATCGCCAGGTTGTGTGAGAGCGGAGAGGCAGTGACGCACACGGTTTCGGACGCAGACCCATCTGAACGCGAATTCGGGCCAACCGGTATTGCGCTGTCGAAGTACCGCTTCCCGACCGGGTGGTTCATCGTCGGCTTCGCCTCCGACCTCGCCGCAGGAGACGTCAAGCGGGCGCACTACTTCGGCGAGGAGTTGGTGCTGTTTCGCACCGAGTCCGGCGACGTGCACGTGCTGGACGCCTATTGCCAGCACCTGGGTGCGAACATGAGTGTCGGCGGCACCGTGGAGGGCGAGAACATCGTCTGCCCCTGGCACGGTTGGCACTGGCGCGGCGACGGAACTAATGCGCTGATCCCCTACAGCAAGATCGGCTGCAAGCAAAACGTCCGTATTCGCACCTACCCGAGTGTCGAGTGGTACGGCTTCATCCTGGTCTGGCACGAGCGGCATGGCCGGTCGCCGTACTGGCAGCCGCCGGTGCTGGCCGAATTGGAGACCGACGAGTACTACCCTCTGCACCCGCATAGCCGGATGCTCAACCGGGTCAAGGTGCACGCACAGATGATCATCGAGAACGCTGCCGACCCCTACCACGTGCAATACGTGCACAAGGCCGCCAACCCGGCCAACACTGCCTCGTTCGAGGTGTCCGGCTACCATCTGCACGCCACCGTCAACGCCCACTTCGGCGGCGGCCGTGCCCAGACCTGGCTGACCCCCAACGGCCCGGTCGACGCCAAAATCATCTACGACAACTACTCGCTGGGCCTGGGGGTCGTACGTTTTCCCAGTGAGCTGGTCGCCACCATCCAAGTCACCGGGCAGACGCCGGTCGACGAGGACTACACCGACTACTTCTACACACAGGCATCGGTGCGCGACCCCGGCGACACGGGTGATGCGCCCAGCGGGCGTGCGGCGAGATTCCTTGCGCTGCAACAAGAAGTCATCAAGCAGGACTTCTTCACCTGGGAGAACATGAAGTATCTGGAAAAGCCCAATCTCGCACCCGAAGAAGCGCATGACTATGCCGCGCTGCGTCGTTGGGCACACCGCTTCTATCCGGGCGAACAGCGCGCGCCTGACGACTTCGGGTACACCTCCGACGGCCAGCCCGACCCGGCGGCCGCGGACGCCTGATGCCCGCCGGGCCCGCTGAGTTCGGTGTGGCGGAATTCAGCGTGCCAGCGGTGCTCGATCGTCGCGCCCAGCAGTACCCCGACCGGGTTCTGATATCGATCGCCGGCACCCCGGTGACCTTCGAGCAGATGCGGCAGCGGTCCTGCGCGGCAGCGAACCTCCTGCACGACATGGGTATTGGCCGCGGGGATTGCGTCGCACTGTTCACCGCGACCTGCCCGGAATGGATCTACTTCTGGCTGGGCGCCGCACGGATCGGCGCGGTGACCGCCGCAGTGAACGCCGCCAACAAAGGCGAGTTCCTGCTGCACGCACTTCGGTTGTCACAGGCGCAGGCGATCATCACCGATGCCGAAAGACGTGCGCGCGTCGACGAGGTCGCCGACCGGCTGCCGAAGCTGAAAGGAATTCTGGTCCGGGGCGAGACGCTTGATGCGGTACTGCATCGAACCGGACAACCGACCGGCCATCCGGGCGGAGCAGGACAGGTCGGGTCGCTGTTTTTCACCTCGGGCACCACTGGCCCATCGAAAGCCGTTGCCACCAGCTGGCACTACTTGTTCACTGCGGCGTCGACGGTTGCATCCGCGTGGAAGTTCAGTGCGGGCGAGGTGTTGTGGAGCGCCATGCCGCTGTTTCATCTCAGCGCGGCCCCGATGGTGCTGGCGCCCATGCTGGTCGGCGGCACCACTGTGCTGGCGTCGGCTTTTCACCCGGCGACGGTATGGGACGAGGTCCGAGCATGCGGTGCCATCGGCTTCGCGGGTGCCGGAGCGATGGTGTCGATGCTGTGGAATCAACCGCCAGATCCGCGTGACGCGCAGTTGCCGTTGCGGTTCATTTCCGCGGCGCCGATCGACGCCGGAATTTATCGCGATATCGAAAAGCGCTACGGTTGCCGTGTTGTCACGATGTACGGCATGACCGAGGCCTTCCCGATCGCGGTCAAAGCTGTCGACGACGACGGGGTGCCCGGTACGTCGGGCCGGCCGAACCCGAGCTTCGACGTCGCGATCCTGAACGCGAACGGCGATCCGCTGCCGCCCGGCGAGGTGGGCGAAATCGCGTGCCGAGGCCGTTTTCCGTACGTGATGAGCGAGGGGTATGTCGACTCTGATGGAACGGTCCAGCCGTACCCTGAGTGGTTTCGCACCGGAGACCTCGGCGTGCTGGATGGCGATCAGAACCTGACCTACCTGGACCGGCTGAAGGATTCGCTGCGTCGGCGCGGCGAGAACATCTCGTCGGTCGAAATCGAAACCACGGTCATGGCCCACCCGGCGGTCGCCGAGGCCGCCGCGGTCGGGGTGCCCAGCGACCTGGGCGAGGACGACATCCTGCTGATCGTGAGACTGGATCCACAGTCGTCGTTGGATTACACCGATCTACTGGACTTCTGCTCGGCGCGGATGCCGTACTTCTGCATACCGCGCTACGTCGAGGTCGTCGACGATATCCCCAAGACCATCATCGGGCGGGTACGCAAAGACGTACTGCGCGCCCGAGGACTGCGGCCCGGGGTCTGGGACCGCGAAAGCCACGGATACATCGTCAGCCGATGACATTGGAGAAACCACGATGACCATGACTTACCAGCAACAGTATGTACTAGACGGCGTTGCGGGTCGCGCCGCGATACTGGATCTCACCGCACGCCACAACCGGTGTTATTCCGACGGCGACCGCCACGGCTGGATTGCGACGTTCCGGCATTCCGGGGCAAGCTTCACCCGCGGCGGTGAACAGTTCAACGATCTGGGCGCTGGTTTCGACGGCGGTGGCGGGCAGCGACTGATCTGCGTCGACCACGAGATCAATGTCGATGGCGTCCAGGCCACCCAGCGCTGCGTCGCGCTGCTGTTCGCGGTGGGCGACGATGGTGTCAGCACGCTGCAGGCCACTGGAACCTATCGCGACCGGCTGGTCTACGAGCGCGGTGGCTGGTACTTCGCTTCCCGTGAGCTGCAATGGGATTCGACGCCCGCCCACGTGTGATGATCCCCCAACTCGCCTTTGGCAGCTACCAGGACGCGCTGCGAATGGTGGGCACGTCGGCCGAGCCACGCACGGCAGGAACGGTGGTCAGTGCCGCGCGGATCCAGTTGTTCGCCTCGATGGTCCGTGACGGTAATCCGTCGTACTGGGATACCGACTTCGCCGGTGAGACCTGGGGAGGGCTGTTGGCTCCACCGGGGCTGCTGATGGGGTGGTTGACCCCGCCGCCATGGGAACCCACCGACGGACCGCGAGTGTCAGCGATTGCGCTACGGGTACCGCTGCCGGGCACCACGTTCATCAACGCCGCCAACGACGCTGAATTTCTGCTGCCGATCGTCGAGGGGGACCGATTGACCGTCGTCGAGCAGGTGGTATCGGTGTCGCCGGAAAAGCGGACCAGGCTCGGCGTCGGCCATTTCGTCGAGACGCTCGATACTTTCAGCCGCCAGGACGGTGCGGTGGTGGCCCGCAACCGAAACACATTGTTCCGCTTCACCCCTGAGCGGACGCCATGAGTGTGCAATGGCAGCAACTCAGCGTCCCGCTCGAGCTGCCGGAGGTGGTCGACGAGATCGACTACCAGCGTGTGGTGATGAACTCCGGTGCGACCTGGGATTATTTCCCCGGCCACTTCGACCCTGGCTACGCCAAAAGCCACGGTCACCCAACAATTTTCGTCAACACCATGCACCTCGCTGGCTTCGCCGACCGGATGGCCACCGATTGGGCTGGCCCGCACAGCCGGGTGGTGCGCCGAAAGATGACGCTGGCCGGTTCCATCTATGCGGGGGACAGCATGATTGGGCGCGGACGCGTCGTCGCCAAGCGCTGCGACACCACCGTAGACCCGCCCCGCCACCTGGTGGATCTGCAGATTGAGTTGCGCAACCAGCGCGGTGAGTTGTGCTGTCCTGTCGAACTCACGTTGCAGGTACCGCCGGGATAACCGCGATGGTCCATGACGTAGGAAAACTGCATTTAGCGGTGTGTCGTAGATTTGGCGAGGCGGTTCGCGCTGCGGACGGAAATTGGGATCGTCGCTCTCCGTGTAATGCCTGGGATGCCAGAGGAGTGCTCGAGCACGTCATCGGTTTTCACGACGTGCTACTGCTACGGCCACTGGGCCTGAAGCCGGAGCGGCCGCGGAATGACCCGCAGGTTCGGTGGGCGCTGACCTACGACCACCTAGAGCAGGCGTTTGCTGCCGGGCTGTTCCAACGCGTCGTTGACGTACCCGCGGTGGGCAGCAATCCGGCGACGCGGTTGGATGCACGCGCACTGGTGCCGAACCTGACCCGTGATGTTTTGGTGCACACCTGGGACCTCGCTCGCGCCGTAGGAGCCGATGACCGGCTCGACCTTCGCTGGTGCGAGCACTTCTACGCGGAACTGCCGGATGATCCCAAGGCTTTGACCGCATCAGGGATGTTCAATGCACCAGTTGATGTCAACGATCAGGCCGATGCGCAGTCGAAACTTCTTGCTCGGCTCGGCCGCGATCCCGCGTGGCAACCGATGGACTAAGACGCGGACAGCGGCGGCATCGCTCCCTTGCTGACCACCGTCTGCAGTTCGACGTATTCGGCCAGGCCCTCCGGGCCGAATTCACGTCCGATGCCGGACTGCTTGAAACCGCCGAATGGAGCGCCGATGTCAAGCGTGTACATGTTGATGCCATAGGTGCCGGTGCGCACACCTGCAGCGATCTCCAAGCCGTGGGCGACATCTGCGGTCCACACCGATCCGGCCAGTCCGTAGTCGCTGTCGTTGGCGATACGCAGCGCGTCGTTCTCGTCGCGGTAGGTCAGCACCGTCAGCACCGGACCGAAGATCTCTTCCCGCGCGATGCGCATCTCGTTGGTGGCGTCGGCGAACAGCGTTGGCTGCACATACCAGCCGCGATCGCTTGGGTTGTCCTTGCCGCCGAGCACCATGCGGGCGCCCTCTTCGATCCCCGAGCCGATGTAGTCCTGCACCCGCTGTTGTTGACGTTGGGCCACCAGCGGGCCGACATCGGTCGCCTCGTCGGCCGGATCGCCGACCTGCAGACTCGACATCATCTCGGCCAGCGCGTCGACGACGTCGTCGCGGCGCCGTTCGCTCACCAGGATGCGGGTCTGCGCCACGCAGGCCTGCCCGTTGTTCATCAGGCCGGCGTTTTTGAGTCCGGCGACGGTCTTGCCGATGTCGGCGTCGTCGAGAATGATCGCCGCGGACTTACCGCCCAACTCCAGGCTGACGCGTTTGAGTTGCTCCCCGCAGATCGCGGCAATGCGACGGCCGATGGCACTCGACCCGGTGAACGCGATCTTGTCCACGCCGGGATGGCGAACCAGCGCCTCGCCGACGTCACGGCCGCCGGTGATCACCGACACCACACCCTCGGGAAGCTCGACCTGCTCGAGCATCTCGGCCAACCACAGTGCGTCCAACGGGGTTTCCGGCGCCGGTTTGACGACGACGGTGCAGCCCGCGATCAGGGCGGGAATCAGTTTGGGCATGATCAAGAACTGCGGCACATTCCACGGCACGATCGCGCCCACCACCCCGACCGGCGCCCGGCGCAGGTGTACTTCGCCGAGCACACCTTGGCGGCGCTCGGCCCAGGGAAAGTCGCGCGCGGCCGCCAGCGCGAGGTGCATCATCGACGCCGCCCCGGCCGCCTGACCCAACCGGCTGAAGCTGCGCGGCGAACCCATCTCGGCGGTGATCAGATCGGCCATTTCGTCGATGTGGCCGGCATAGATCGCGGCGAGTTGCTCGACTTTGGCCATCCGTTCGCCTGGGTCGAGTCGCGGCCAGGGCCCATGGTCGAAGGCCTGCCTCGCCGCGGTCACCGCCGCGTCGACATCCGCTGGGCCGGCGCACGGAGCCTGGCCGACCGGCTCTTCGGAATGTGGCGAGATGACCGTCAGCCGCTCTCCGCTCGCGGGTTTGCGCCACCGCCCACCGATGAAAAGCTGGTCATACGAACGGTGTTCCGTCATCGGGCACCACCTCGGGGAGGTCAAATCTGCTATTGCTGCTAACATAACAAAAAAACGACTCCCGCAGCGGGTCGCCGCAAGAACCGAGTGAGGCCGCCGTGAAATCCGACTGGCGTGGCTACCCGTTCCAGTTGGTGCCCGATGACAGCATGCTGGAATTCCCCGCCGCCGAAGGGCAGCACGCTGACCACGAGTCGGATACCTGGTTCATCGCCGGGGAATTGACCGCGGCAACTGGACGATCATTTGCGTTTCTGACCATCTTCAACAGGAACCGTCCCGGTAAGACAGTGGTCGCCGACTTTTACACCATGGCGCTATTCGACTGTGACACAGGCACATACGGCACCTATACTGACTACGACATGCCGCCGGCCAACGTGAACACGGACGCGCCCCCCAAGTTATCGGCCGTCGACGGGTATCTCGACATCCAATACCGAAGCAGCGCCGGCACCGCGGAGTGGACGAGCCGCCGCGGCGATGACGGCAACCTGCTGCCCTACACCTATCGACTGACTCTGGTCGGCACCGACCAAGCGGGTCAGTCGATGGCGCTGGACTTGACCGTCACACCCACCCGACCGCCGGTACCGCTGGGCGCGTCAACCTACAACGGCCGCATCGCCTGTTTCGGCCAGCACGACACCTATTCGTATTTCCAGACCCGGATGGCGATGACCGGAAGCCTGCGCTGGGGCGACGTCCGCGAACAAGTCAGTGGCAGCGCCGGTCATGTCGATCGCCAGTGGTTTCCCCGCTATGCGGGCGGCGGTGGAACCGGCGGAGATCCACGCGCCCGCTCACACGAATGGCGAACGATCAACCTGGACACCGGTGTGGATTTGAGCATCTGGCGACAGTTCGACCGCACCAACAACAACGCCCTGCAACCGTTCTCGGGTGTGACCGTCAGCTATCCAGAAGAGCAACCGCAGTGCGCCGAGGATGTCGAGGTCGTGATCGAGAGTTATGTGCGCTGGCCGGATTCAGTTCGCTCACTGGTACCGCCGCTGGCCGCCGACCGGTTCATGCCCGATCGCCACCGCCTCAGCTGCGCCACACTGCAACTGGATCTGGTGGGCGAGCCGCTGGTGCCCGCCCCGGCGCATGCCCTGCCGATCGAATACATGGAAGGGCCATACCGCTACCACGGCACCTTCCGCGGAGAGCCGGTGAGCGGCTTCGGGTTCTACGAGCGCTCGCTGGCACTCTACCGCGACTGGGAACTGGCCGACGTACACGCCTAGAACGAGGCGAGCGCATCTGCCCAGCTGAGGTGACGATGTTGCAGCCCGGGCTCGTTGCGGCCGAACAACAACTGATCGCGCACACCGGACTCGAGGTTGGCTTGCAAGCCTTCCACAAGCCGGTAATCCTCGTCCCGGACCGTGGCGTGCGCGTAGTCGAAGACAGCTTGCGCGCCGGCGGCGACGGATTCGTCGGCGAGCTCCAGCGGTGTCGAGTTCTGGTGGACAGTAATCGATCTGCCCGGCTTGTCGCCCGGGTAGATGCGAAACAGCTCGCCGTTGGCGATCGTCACCGACAACACGATGTTGGGAAACAGTGCATAGATCACCACCATGTTCTGGAACGGGTCCCACTGGTCTTCGGGAACGTTCTCCAGATCGAGGATTGAGTTGAGCGGAAAAATCAACCGGTGGTGCGGGCCGAACGCATCGAAGACCGTGCAGTTGCTGCGTGCGATGGTGGCGAACGTCTGTCGGTGCACGGTAGCGAAATGGTAGTTCTCCGAAAAGGTGTCGACGGCGAGCTTCCAGTTGATCGGGGAGTCGAGCACCTTCTCGCCCAACGGAGACCACCGTCCGATGCCCCACGAGTCGAGTTCCTCGGCCAGCGAACCTAGATGTTCGGCGACATCCAGCGTCGCGCCCGGTTCGAGTGACACCCACAGGAATCCGGCGAACTCGGTGGCCGCCAACTCCGTGAGCCCGTCCGACTTCACATCCACGGTAGGAAAGCCTTCGCGACCGGGCACCGCCACCAGCCGCCCAGCGTTGTCATAGGTCCATGCGTGGTAGGGACAGGTGAACCGTTTCGCGCTGCCGCAGCCACTCGCCACTTGCGACTGGCGATGTAAGCAGACATTGTTGAACGCCTTGACCGTTCCATCGGAGATCCGCGTCAGCAGGATCGAGCGCCCCATCACGGTCTTGGTGCAGTAGGAGCCCGGGGACGGCAACTCGGAGACGTAGCCGACCAGCTGCGGGCTGGCCAGCAGCATCGCCACATCGCGCTCGTGACGGTCGCTCGAGGTGTAGTCGAGCGCGTCGACGGTATGTACGGCCGGGGCAAGGTCGGTAGTCTTGTCCCGCGCCAACTTCACTGCACGTCGGGTCAGGTCGATGAGCTGGTCGCGGTCCATGCTCTTAGTACACACCTTGCGACGGTCGTAGGGTCACGGCCTTGACTGGAATCGCGCCCGGCCGCATCCGCGGTCCGCCCAGCTACTTGAGCCGTAGTCCCGGCTCGTGTGATGGCAATGGCGTGGGCGTAGCGGTGGTAGCAGGGGAGGGTGTCACCGATGACGGGGGCTGTTGCTCACCTGGGAAGAGCCACGTCACGAAGATGAAGGTTGCGGCCACCGCCAGTGTCACGACGACCAAGGTGAGGACGACTGCCCTCCGTATTGGGTGACGTCGACGCAGCTGCCGCCGCTGCCACGGGGCTGGCATCTCCTGCGTTGGGCGCCAAGAGTCAAGCCAGCCCGTTTCGCGCGCACCCGATAGATGTCGGGCCGGCCGCGTAGGGACGGCCTCGGGGGGCCGTCGTGCAGTGACGGGGTTGGGCGCGGCGCGCGCCTGCCTGGTGGCCGCATCAGTGTGCGCTTTTGTGGGAGCAGATGAAGCGGCAGCGCAGGGATCGAGCGCGTTGGCGAAGTCCTGACAACGCGGGAATCTGTCGGCGGGGTCCTTGGCGAGGGCGCGGAAAAGGGCGGCGTCGAAACCGGCAAGCTCCGGCCTGACCTCACTCATCCGCGGCGGCGGCTCGTTGAGGTGCTTGCCGATCATTACGGCCGGGTTGCTGCTTTGGAACGGTGGCGAACCGGTTAACAGGTGAAACGCTGTCGCGGCCAATGCATATTGGTCGGCCCGCTCATCCACTGGATGGCCCATCAGCTGCTCGGGTGCGGCGTAGCTGACGGTGCCGACAGTGGTGTCCGTCTGCGTCAATCCGCTGATGTCGTCGAGGCGACGCGCGACACCGAAATCCGCCAGCAGTATTCGTCGTTTCCCACATTTGGGCCGGCTCAGAAGAATGTTGCCCGGTTTGACATCCCGGTGGCACAACCCGTGACTGTGGGCATAGTCGAGAGCTTCGCCGATCGCGCGAATGATCTCGACAACCTCGCTAGGCGGCATCCCGGTCGGATAGCTGTCGCGCAACAGTCGAGCGGTGTCGGCGCCGTCGACATAGTCCATCGAAATCCATAACCGGCCGTCGGACTCACCCCGGTCATGCAGCCCCACGATGTGTGGGTGCCACAGTGTCGCCGCCAAGTCGGATTCTCGGTTGAACCGCTCGCGGAACTCGGGGTCAGCCGATACGTCTGCCGCCAGAACCTTGAGTGCTTCCCGGCGCGGTAACCTCGGGTGCTCGGCCAGATAGACCTCACCCATTCCGCCGGTGCCAATCAGCCGGATAATCCGGAATCCAGCAGCCGTTGCGCCATTCGTTAACGCCACGGGCAGATTTCCATCAGTAGGCGTGCTCTCCATCCGCTATCTGCAGGTAGGGGACAGCACGATGCGCTGGTATCGGCCGTTGGTGCACGCCTCGTGACCTCGACCCCCAAGGAACAGTTCCGAAGTCGTCCAGAAAAGGTTCCTAAGCGGCGCGCCGCCCCCGCAACCGCTGTTGTATACCCGCCGCGGGCCGGTTAAACCCACGCCTGTCGCGCCCGGGCTGACCAGCCGACACCAGATACAGCTGTGACCCGTGGCGTCAGTGTGGTTAATGATGCATTTGTCGTACTCTGTGACTCGTGTCAATATCTCGGCGCGACGTGCTCAAATACGCGGCCGCGACGCCGGCTCTGCTCGGTTTGGGCGCCGGCTGTTCCGCAGTGTGCGCCGCCGTCGCCTCGGCGAGTCAGCTGGGCATCCTGCTCGACTATGCGGCCGGGGTCATCCCGGCCAGCGACATCAAGGCCGCGGGTGCGGCCGGGTCCATCCGCTACGTCTCGGATCGCCGGCCCGGAGGCGCCTGGATGCTGGGCAAGCCGATTCAGCTGCCCGAGGCACGTGACCTCTATCAGGGCGGTCTCAAGATCGTGTCGTGCTACCAGTACGGCAAGCAGGACACCGCCGACTGGCTGGGTGGCCAAAACGCCGGCGTCGCTCATGCCAAGCGTGGATGGCAGTTGCACACCGCCGCGGGGGGGCCGGTGGGCGCTCCGATCTACGCCTCAATCGACGATGACCCGTCCTATGAGCAGTACAAACAGCAGGTCGCACCGTATCTGCGCGGCTGGGAATCCGTGCTCGGCCACCAGCGCACCGGCGTCTACGCCAACTCCAAAACGATCGACTGGGCGCTGCAGGACGGCCTGGGCTCGTATTTCTGGCAGCACAACTGGGGCTCGCCGAAAGGTTTCACCCATCCGGCTGCCAGCCTGCACCAGGTCGAGATCGACAAGCGCAGCGTCGGCGGCGTCGGGGTGGACATCAACAACATCGTCAAGCCGCAATTCGGGCAGTGGAACTGAGCCTGGTCGCCGGCGTCGCAACACTGTGGGCAAAGCTGACTCGCGGGTAAGTTCCAGCAAACTTCCGGCGCGCCCTCGGGTTCCGCTGATCGCCAGACGACCAGACAACCGGCGCAGTCACACGCCGACGCCGCAGCTCAGATTTTGCGCATAACGATTTAATAACAATACTGCCGTGATCTGCACTGTTGTGCCTACTCGACCGTAACCACCTGCATGCAGCAGGTTTGGTCCAGACGCTTTCGGGCGCGGTTCGACGGCGTGTTACCCACGTAACCATTACCCGCGCGTAGAACTCGCTAGTAACCGATCGGCACAGGAAAACGCACCGGTTCTTATGACACTCTTATTGCAGCCGACGCTCGATTTCGGCGCCCCGGTGATGGGCGAGTCAGTCGAGTAGGGCCGGGGATTCCGACGGGGACTCAACGACACCCAGGGCAGCGCCGCTCTGACACCGCAGCGATACGAGCATTACAGGGAGATTGGCAACGTGACGATCCACGAGCATGACCGGGTGTCCGCCGACCGCGACAAGATGACCGCGCAGGCCACGCAGGGCGCTCATGCTCTCGTCGATCGTCTGACTGCCGGCGAGCCCTTTGCCGTCGCGTTCGGCGGCCAGGGCAGCGCCTGGCTGGAGAGCCTGGAAGAGCTGGTGTCCTCGGCCGGTATCGAGTCGGAGTTGACGACGCTGGTCGGCGAGGCGCATCTGCTACTCGAACCGGTCGCCGATGAGCTGGTGGTGGTGCGTCCGATCGGCTTCGAACCGCTGCGTTGGGTCCGCGCGCTGGCCGCCGAGGATCCGATTCCTTCCGCCAAGCATCTGACCTCGGCGGCAGTCTCGCTGCCCGGCGTGCTGCTCAGCCAGATTGCCGCCGTGCGCACACTGGCGCGCCAGGGCCTCGACCTGTCCGGCAACCCGCCAGTGGCGCTGGCCGGACACTCGCAAGGCGTGCTGGCGGTTGAGGCGCTGAAGACCGCGGGTGCACGTGATATCGAACTGCTGGCGCTGGCGCAGTTGATCGGTGCGGCCGGCACGTTGGTAGCTCGCCGGCGCGGCATCTCGGCGCTGGGGGACCGCTCGCCGATGGTGTCGGTGTCCAACGCCGACCCCGACCGCATCCAGCGGTTGCTCGAAGAGTTCACCCGAGACGTCCGGACCGTGCTGCCGCCGGTGCTGTCCATCCGCAACGGCCGGCGCGCCGTCGTCATCACCGGGACTCCCGAGCAGCTGTCACGGTTCGAGCTGTACTGCAAGCAGATCTCGGAGAAAGAGGAAGCCGACCGCAAGAACAAGATTCGCGGCGGCGATGTCTTCGCGCCCGTCTTCGAGCCGGTGCAGGTCGAGGTGGGTTTCCACACGCCGCGGCTGGCTGATGGCATCGACATCGTTGCCGACTGGGCCGAAAAAGTAGGCCTGAATGTCGACTTGGCCCGCGCCATGGCCGAGTCCGTGTTGGTGAAGCCCGTCGACTGGGTGGAGGAGGTCGCTTCGATCCACGACGCCGGGGCTCGCTGGATTCTCGACTTGGGGCCGGGCGACATCTTGACCCGCTTGACCGCCCCGGTCATCCGCGGCCTGGGTATCGGGATCGTGCCCGCGGCCACCCGCGGGGGTCAACGCAATCTGTTCACGGTCGGCGCCGTCCCTGAGGTGGCGAGGGCTTGGTCGAGCTACGCGCCTTCGGTGGTCAGCCTGCCCGACGGGCGAGTCAAGCTCTCAACGAAGTTCACCCGGCTGACCGGCCGCTCGCCGATCCTGCTGGCGGGTATGACACCGACCACCGTCGATGCCAAGATCGTCGCTGCTGCCGCCAACGCGGGCCATTGGGCCGAGCTCGCCGGCGGTGGCCAAGTCACCGAACCGATCTTCGACGACCGCATCGAGGAGCTCACCGGCCTCTTGGAGCCGGGCCGCACGTTCCAGTTCAACGCGCTGTTCCTCGACCCGTATCTGTGGAAGCTGCAGGTCGGCGGAAAGCGGTTGGTACAGAAGGCCCGTCAGTCCGGCGCCCCGATCGACGGACTGGTCGTCAGCGCCGGAATTCCCGAACTGGAAGAAGCCGTCGAACTGATCGACGAACTCAACGAAATCGGGATTACTCACGTGGTGTTCAAGCCGGGCACCGTCGAGCAGATCCGCTCCGTGATCCGCATCGCCACCGAGGTGTCGACCAAGCCGGTGATCATGCACATCGAGGGCGGCCGCGCCGGCGGTCACCACTCCTGGGAAGACCTCGACGACCTGCTGCTGACCACCTACTCCGAACTGCGATCGCGGCCCAACATCACCGTCTGCGTGGGCGGCGGCATCGGCACCCCCGAGCGGGCAGCCGAATACCTGACCGGACACTGGGCCGCGTCCTACGGCTTCCCGCTGATGCCGGTTGACGGCATCCTGGTCGGCACTGCTGCGATGGCGACCAAGGAGTCGACCACCTCGCCGTCGGTCAAGCGGATGCTGGTCGAGACGCAGGGCACCGACCAGTGGATCAGCGCCGGAAAAGCGCAGGGCGGCATGGCTTCCAGCCGTAGCCAACTCGGCGCGGACATCCACGAGATCGACAACACCGCCTCGCGGTGCGGCCGCCTGCTCGACGAGGTCGCCGGAGATGCCGAAGCGGTGGCCGCCCGCCGCGACGAGCTCATCGCCGCGATGGCCAACACCGCCAAGCCGTACTTCGGTGACGTCGCCGAGATGACGTATCTGCAGTGGCTGCAACGCTACGTCGAATTGGCGATCGGCGCCGGCGATTCGACCGCCGACACCGCGTCGCCCGGCAGCCCGTGGCTGGCCGACACCTGGCGTGACCGTTTCGAACAGATGCTGCAGCGAGCTGAAGCACGTTTGCACACGCAGGACTACGGCCCAATCGAGACGTTGTTCAACGACGAGCGGCTCCTGGAAAACGCCAACGAGGCCATCGCCGTTCTTCTTTCGAGTTACCCCGACGCCGAGACCGTCCAGCTGCACCCGGCCGACGTGTCGTTCTTCGTCACGTTGTGCAAGACGCTGGGCAAGCCGGTCAACTTCGTGCCGGTCATCGACAAGGACGTACGGCGCTGGTGGCGCAGCGATTCGCTGTGGCAGGCACACGATGCCCGCTACGACGCCGACCAGGTCTGCATCATCCCGGGCACCGCCGCGGTGGCCGGTATCACCCGGCTCGACGAGCCGGTCGGGGAGTTGCTGGACCGCTTCGAGCAGGCCGCCATCGACGAGCTGTTCTCGGCCAACGGGCAACCGGAGTCGGTGACCGCACGCCGCCAGGGCCGCGCCGATGTGAGTGGGCCGTTGGCTGTTGTGCTCGACGCCCCCGACGTGCTGTGGGCAGGTCGCGCTGCCACCAACCCGGTGCACCGCATCGCCGATCCGGGCGAGTGGCAGGTGCACGAAAACCGCACTGCCACACATCCGTCCACCGGAGCGCGGCTGCACACCGACGGTGATCAGGTTGTGCTGAGCGTGCCGTTATCTGGCACCTGGATCGACATCCGGTTCACCTTGCCGGCCGCCACCGTCGACGGCGGCACCCCGGTGGTCGACACCGACGATGCGGCGAGCGCGATGCGGTCGGTGCTGGCCATCGCTGCGGGGGTCGAGGGGCCGGACGCACTGCCGCCGGTGCACGACGGGACGGCCACCGTCACCGTGGGCTGGGACCCCGAGCGAGTGGCCGACCACACCGGCGTCACGGCCACCTTCGGCGAGCCGTTGGCGCCCGGCCTGACCACCGTGCCCGACGCACTGGTCGGCCGTTGCTGGCCCGCGGTGTTTGCCACCATCGGCTCGGCCGTTACCGACACCGGGGTGCCGGTGGTGGAGGGCCTGCTGAGTCTGGTGCACTTGGATCATGCCGCGCATCTGGTCGGGCAGCTGCCCACCGTTCCGGCCGAATTGACCGTTACCGCAACGGCTTCGACGGCCACCGACACCGAGGTCGGCCGGGTGGTTCCGGTCTCGGTGGCGGTCGCGAGTTCAGACGGCACGGTTTTGGCCAAACTCGAGGAGCGGTTCGCAATCCGCGGCCGCACCGGGGCGGTCGAGCTGACCGACCCGCAGCGGGCCGGTGGCGCGGTGTCCGACAACGCCACCGACACCCCGCGGCGCCGTCGCCGCGACGTCGCGCTGAGTTCGCCGGTCGACATGCGGCCATTCGCGGTGGTCTCCGGTGACCACAACCCGATTCATACCGACCGGGCCGCCGCGTTGTTGGCGGGCCTGGAATCGCCGATCGTGCATGGCATGTGGCTCTCGGCCGCGGCGCAGCACGTGGTGACCGCTACCGACGGGCAGGCCCGACCACCGGCCCGGCTGATCGGCTGGACCGCGCGTTTCCTGGGCATGGTGCGCCCGGGTGACGAGGTGGACTTCCGGGTCGACCGGGTCGGAATCGACCAGGGTGCAGAGGTTGTGGAGGTCAGCGCAAAGATTGGTCCGGATCTCGTCATGTCGGCGACGGCCCGGCTGGCCGCGCCCAAGACGGTCTATGCCTTCCCCGGCCAGGGTATTCAGCACAAGGGCATGGGCATGGACGTCCGGGCCCGATCCAAGGCCGCCCGCAAGGTGTGGGACGAGGCCGACAGGTTCACCCGTGACACGCTGGGCTTCTCGGTGCTGCACCTGGTCCGCGACAACCCGACCAGCATCATTGCCAACGCCGTGCACTACCAACACCCCGACGGCGTGTTGTTCCTGACGCAGTTCACTCAGGTGGCGATGGCGACGGTGGCAGCCGCCCAGGTTGCCGAGATGCGTGAGCAGGGCGCATTTGTCGAAGACGCCATCGCGTGCGGCCACTCGGTCGGGGAGTACACCGCGCTGGCCTGCGTCAGTGGCGTATTCGAACTCGACGCACTGCTGGAGGCCGTGTTCCACCGCGGCTCGAAGATGCACGACATCGTGCCGCGTGACGAGTTGGGCCGCTCCAACTACCGGCTGGCCGCCATCCGCCCGTCGCAGATCGATCTGCCCGACGCCGACGTGCCTGGATTCGTCGCCGAGATCGCGGCGAATACCGGTGAGTTTCTTGAGATCGTCAACTTCAACCTGCGCGGCTCGCAGTACGCGATCGCCGGCACGGTGCGCGGTCTCGAAGCGTTGGAAGCCGAAGTGGAGCGGCGCCGCGAGATCACCGGCGGCAAGCGCTCGTTCATTCTGGTGCCGGGCATCGACGTGCCGTTCCACTCGCGTGTGTTGCGAGTCGGTGTGGCCGAATTCCGCCGGTCGTTGGAGCGGCTACTGCCGCGCGACAAGGATCCCGACCTGATCGTCGGGCGCTACATTCCCAACCTGGTGCCGCGGCCGTTCACCCTGGACCGCGACTTCATTCAGGAGATCCGGGATCTGGTGCCTGCCGAACCGCTGGACGAGATCCTCGCCGACTACGACGCCTGGCGGTCCGAGCGGCCCAGCGAGATGATGCGCACGATCTTCATCGAGTTGCTGGCCTGGCAGTTCGCCAGCCCGGTGCGCTGGATCGAAACGCAGGACCTGCTGTTCACCGAAGAGGCGGCCGGCGGTCTGGGTGTGGAGCGGTTCGTCGAAATCGGGGTGAAGTCTTCGCCGACCGTCGCCGGATTGGCCACCAACACCCTCAAGCTGCCCGAATTTGCCCACAGCACAGTGGAAGTGCTCAATGCCGAGCGCGACGCCCCCGTGCTGTTCGCCACCGACACCGACCCCGAGCCGGAAGAAGCGGACGAGGCGGTTGCGGATTCCGAGGTGGCCGCACCGGTGACCGCAGAGGCGGCGCCCGTTCCCGCCGCGCCAGCGCCCGCGACCTCGAGTGGCCCGCGGCCCGACGACCTCTCGTTCGACGCCGCGGACGCCACACTGACGCTGATCGCGCTGTCAGCCAAGATGCGCATGGACCAGATCGAAGCGCTCGACTCCATCGAGTCGATCACCGACGGTGCGTCCTCACGACGTAACCAGCTGCTGGTCGACCTGGGCTCGGAGCTGAACCTGGGCGCCATCGACGGCGCCGCCGACGCCGACCTGGCCGGGCTGCGATCACAGGTCACGAAGCTGGCCCGCACCTACAAGCCTTACGGGCCAGTGCTTTCCGACGCGATCAATGACCAGCTGCGCACGGCGTTCGGCCCGTCGGGCAAGCGGCCGGCTGCGATCGGCGAGCGGGTGAAAAAGACCTGGGAACTCGGCGACGGTTGGGTCAAGCACGTCACAGTGGAGGTCGCACTGGGCACCCGCGAGGGAACCAGTGTCCGTGGCGGCGCGCTGGGCAACCTGCATGAGGGCGCGTTGGCTGACGCCGCGTCGGTCGACAAGGTCATCGATGCCGCGGTCGCTGCGGTGGCTGCGCGGCAAGGAGTTGCGGTGGCGCTGCCATCCTCCGGAGCCGGCGGTGGCGCGACAGTCGACGCGGCTGCGCTGAGCGAATTCACCGACCAGATCACTGGCCGCGACGGCGTGCTGGCGTCGGCGGCCCGTCTGGTGCTCGGTCAGTTGGGCCTCGACGACCCGGTCAGCGCGCCCGCGGCCGCTACCGACGCCGAACTCATCGATCTGGTCACCGCCGAACTGGGTTCCGACTGGCCGCGGTTGGTGGCGCCGGTATTCGACGCCAAGAAAGCCGTCGTCTTCGACGACCGCTGGGCCAGCGCACGTGAGGATTTGGTCAAGCTGTGGCTGGCCGACGAGGACGAGGTCGATGCCGACTGGACCCGGCTTTCCGAGCGGTTCGAGGGTGCCGGACATGTTGTGGCGACGCAGGCGACCTGGTGGCAGGGCAAGTCGCTGGCCGCCGGACGTCAGCTGCACGCCACGCTGTATGGGCGGATCGCCGGCGGCGCGGAGAATCCCGATAAGGGTCGCTACAGCGACGAAGTTGCCGTGGTCACTGGCGCGTCGAAGGGCTCGATCGCCGCATCGGTGGTTGGACGGTTGCTCGACGGTGGCGCTACCGTCATCGTGACCACATCGCGGCTGGACGACGAACGGCTGGCTTTCTACCGCCAGCTGTATCGCGACCACGCCCGCTACGGCGGTGCGCTGTGGGTGGTGGCCGCCAACATGGCGTCCTACTCGGACATCGACGCGTTGGTCGACTGGATCGGCACCGAGCAAACCGAAAGCCTTGGGCCGCAGTCGATTCACATCAAGGACGCCCAAACCCCGACATTGCTGTTCCCGTTCGCGGCACCCCGCGTCGCGGGTGACCTGTCGGAGGCCGGGTCGCGCGCCGAGATGGAGATGAAGGTGCTGCTGTGGGCCGTGCAGCGGCTCATCGGTGGCCTGTCGGGCATCGGCGCCGACCGGGACATCGCGTCACGGCTGCACGTGGTGCTGCCCGGCTCACCGAACCGCGGCATGTTCGGTGGCGACGGCGCGTACGGCGAAGCCAAGTCCGCGCTCGACGCCGTGGTGACTCGTTGGCACGCCGAATCGTCGTGGGCGCAGCGAGTCAGCTTGGCGCATGCGCTGATCGGCTGGACTCGCGGCACCGGTTTGATGGGCCACAACGACGCCATCGTCAGCGCCGTCGAAGACGCTGGCGTGACAACGTATTCCACCGACGAGATGGCCGGCATGCTGCTGGGGCTCTGCGACATCGAGTCCAAGGCCGCTGCCGCCCAGTCGCCGATAAAGGTGGACCTGACCGGCGGGCTCGGCGACGTCGAACTGGACATGGCCGAACTGGCCGCCAAAGCTCGCGAAGAGACAGCCACCGACGCGACGGCCGACGACACCACGCCTGAGGGCACCATCGCTGCGCTGCCATCACCGCCGCGCGGCTACCGCCCGGCGCCGCCCCCGGAATGGGACGACCTCGACGTCGACCCGGCCGACCTGGTGGTGGTCGTCGGTGGCGCCGAGCTCGGCCCGTACGGTTCGTCGCGGACCCGGTTCGAGATGGAGGTCGAAAACGAACTGTCGGCGGCCGGAGTGCTGGAACTGGCCTGGACCACCGGACTGATCCGTTGGGAAGACGACCCGCAACCGGGTTGGTATGACACCGAATCCGGTGATCTCGTCGACGAAGCTGAACTCGTCGAGCGCTACCACGACACCGTGGTGGAACGGGTCGGGATCCGCGAGTTCGTTGACGACGGCGCGATCGACCCTGACCACGCCTCACCGCTGTTGGTGAGCGTGTTCTTGGATAAGGACTTCGCGTTCGTGGTGTCCAGCGAGGCCGACGCTCGCGCGTTCGTCCAGTTCGACCCAGACCACACCGTCATCCGGCCGGTGCCCGACTCCTCCGATTGGCAGGTGATCCGCAAAGCGGGCACCGAAATTCGGGTGCCACGCAAGACCAAGCTGTCCCGGACGGTTGGTGCGCAGATCCCGACCGGCTTCGACCCGACGGTGTGGGGCATCAGCCCCGACATGGCGACGTCGATCGACCGGGTGGCGTTGTGGAACATCGTGGCCACAGTCGACGCGTTTCTGTCTGCCGGGTTCACCCCGGCCGAGCTGATGCGTTACGTGCACCCGACACTGGTGGCCAGCACTCAGGGCACCGGGATGGGCGGCATGACGTCCATGCAGACGATGTACCACGGTAATTTGTTGGGCCGCAATAAGCCGAATGACATTCTGCAGGAGGTATTGCCGAATGTCGTTGCAGCCCATGTGATCCAGTCCTATGTCGGCAGCTACGGCTCGATGATCCACCCTGTCGGCGCGTGCGCGACCGCGGCGGTGTCGGTTGAGGAGGGTGTCGACAAGATCCGGCTGGACAAAGCCGAATTGGTCGTCGCCGGCGGGTTCGACGACCTGACGCTGGAAGCAATCATGGGGTTCGGCGACATGGCGGCCACCGCCGACACCGGCATGATGCGCGGCCGGGGCATCAGCGATGCGAAGTTCTCCCGGCCGAACGACCGGCGCCGGCTGGGCTTCGTGGAAGCCCAGGGCGGCGGCACGATCCTGCTGGCCCGTGGCGATCTCGCGGTCAAGATGGGGCTGCCCGTGCTGGCCGTGGTCGGTTACGCGCAGTCGTTCGGCGACGGGGTGCACACCTCGATTCCGGCACCTGGGCTCGGTGCGCTGGGCGCCGGACGTGGCGGCAAGGATTCGCTGCTGGCCCGTTCGTTGGCCAAACTGGGCGTCGGCGCCGATGACATCGCGGTGATCTCCAAACACGACACCTCGACACTGGCCAACGACCCCAACGAGACGGAATTGCATGAGCGGCTTGCTGATTCGCTCGGACGTTCCGACGGGGCGCCGCTGTTTGTCGTGTCGCAGAAGAGCCTGACCGGACACGCCAAGGGCGGTGCGGCGGTCTTCCAGATGATGGGGCTGTGCCAGATCCTGCGCGATGGGGTCATTCCGCCCAACCGCAGCCTCGATTGCGTCGACGACGAGTTGGCCGGGGCCGCGCACTTCGTGTGGGTGCGAGACACCTTGCGGCTCGGCGAAAGGTTCCCGCTCAAGGCCGGGCTGGTCACCAGCCTCGGATTCGGGCACGTGTCGGGTGTGATCGCGCTGGTGCACCCGCAGGCGTTCCTGGCGACGCTGAGCTCCGAACAGCGGGCGGAGTATCAGCAGCGCGCTGACGCTCGGGTATTGGCCGGCCAGCGCCGACTGGCCTCGGCGATCGCCGGTGGCCCGCCGATGTATGAGCGGCCCGCCGACCGTCGCTTCGACCACGCGGTGTCCGAGAAGCGGCAGGAGGCCGCGATGCTGCTCGACGCGGCGGCCCGCCTGGGCGATGACGACATCTACATCCGATAGCCTCGGTGCCTATGAGCCGCGCCTGCGACGATGCAGAGCGAAGCGATGAGGAGGAGCGGCGCCAATGAGCATCGTCGGAGTGGGGATCGACGTGGTGTCCATTCCGGAGTTCGCCGACCAGGTCGACCAGCCGGGGACGGTGTTCGCCGAGACCTTCACACCGGGTGAGCGGCGCGACGCCTCCGACAAGAGCTCCTCGGCGGCGCGGCACTTAGCCGCACGCTGGGCCGCCAAGGAGGCGGTGATCAAGGCGTGGTCGGGCTCGCGGTTCTCCCAGCGGCCGGTGCTGCCGGAAGGTATCCACCGCGACATCGAGGTGGTCACCGACATGTGGGGGCGACCGCGAGTGCGGCTGACCGGGGCCATCGCCAAACACTTGGCCGAGGTGACCATCCACGTGTCGCTGACCCACGAAGGCGACACCGCCGCCGCGGTCGCGATCCTCGAGATGCTCGGCTGAGCAGACGCAGACTCGCACGAATTCTGGCCGAACCGTGCGAGTCTGCGTCTGCTCGCGAGCCCCTCGCGCGAGCCCCTCGCGCGAGCCCCTCGCGCGAGCGTGCGGGTCCCCGGCCGACACGCCGAGCTGATCTCCGGTTCTGCGCACGCTCGCGACTCGCTGGCCGCGCACTAACCTCGGAACCATGAGTGAACTGGTCGAAGAGGTCCGCGAGCTGTTGCCGTCGGTGCGCCGTGACCTGGAGAACCTGATGCGGATCGAATCGGTGTGGGCCGACCCGGCGCGGCGCGGCGAGGTCCACCGCAGCGCGCAAGCTGTCGCGGACTTGCTGTCGCAGGCCGGTTTTGGCGATGTGCAGATCGTCAGCGCCGACGGTGCGCCCGCGGTCATCGCCCGGCATCCGGCGCCGCCGGGAGCGCCCACCGTGCTGCTGTACGCGCACCACGACGTCCAGCCTGAAGGCGATCCAGCCCAGTGGGCGTCACCGCCGTTCGAGCCGACCGAACGCGACGGCCGACTCTACGGACGCGGCAGCGCCGACGACAAAGCAGGCATCGCAACGCATTTGGCGGCATTTCGGGCGCACGACGGCAACCCGCCAGTGGGCGTGACGGTGTTCGTCGAAGGCGAGGAAGAGTCGGGCTCGCCGTCGCTGGGTCGGCTGCTGGCCGACCATCGCGACGTATTGGCCGCTGATGTGATCGTGATCGCCGACTCGGACAACTGGAGCACCGACGTCCCGTCGTTGACGGTGTCGCTGCGCGGGCTCGCCGACTGCGTGGTCGAAGTGGCCACCCTCGACCACGGGCTGCACTCTGGGCTGTGGGGCGGCGTGGTTCCCGACGCGCTAAGCGCGCTGGTGCGCCTATTGGCCAGTCTGCATGACGACGACGGAAACGTTGCCGTGGCCGGACTGCACGAAAGTACGGCAGCCGCAGTCAATTATCCCGCCGAGCGAGTACGCGTCGAAACCGGCTTGCTGGATGGTGTGACCGAAATCGGATTCGGTTCGGTGCCACAACGGCTGTGGGCTAAACCGGCGATCACGGTAATCGGCATCGACACCACAACCGTTGCGGCGTCGTCGAATACGCTGATCCCGCGCGCTCGGGCCAAAGTCAGCATGCGGGTCGCGCCCGGCGGTGACGCCGCCGCGCACCTCGACGCGCTAAGCACCCACCTGGAACAGCATGCGCCGTGGGGCGCTCAGGTGACCGTCACCGCCGGCGATGTCGGCCAGCCTTATGTCGTCGATGCGGACGGGCCGGTCTATGACGCCGCACGCGCGGCATTCCGCCAGGCCTGGGGCGCCGAACCGGTCGAGATGGGAATGGGCGGCTCGATCCCGTTCATCGCCGAATTCGCCGCCGCCTTCCCGCAGGCGACGATCCTGGTCACCGGCGTCGAAGACCCGGCCACACAGGCGCACAGCGTCAACGAGAGCCTGCACCTCGGGGTGCTGGAGCGGGCCGCGACCACCGAAGCGCTGCTACTGGCCGCACTGGGCGATCTACACCGATAGGTCGCGCCGCAGCTTGGCTACGTGGCCGGTGGCCTTGACGTTGTACTGCGCGACGGCGATCTTGCCCTTCTCGTCGACGACGAACGTCGAGCGGATGACACCGTGGACGGTCTTGCCGTACATCTTCTTCTCGCCGTAGGCGCCCCAGGCGCTCAAGACCTCGCGGTCGGGATCGGACAGCAACGGAAACGTCAAACCCTCGGCGTCGCGGAACTTGACCAGCTTGGCCGGCTTGTCGGGGGAGATGCCGACGACGTCGAGTCCCGCGCTGTTGAGCTCCCGCAGGTTGTCGCGGAAGTCGCAGGCCTGTTTGGTGCAGCCGGGGGTCGACGCCGCCGGATAGAAGTAGACGACGACGCGACGGCCCTTGTAATCGGCCAGCGACACCGTGTTGCCATCGGCGTCGGGGAGGCTGAAGGCGGGCGCTTGGTCGCCGGGCTGCAGGCGTGCGGTGTCGGTCAACGCGATCCCTTTCTTTTCACCGGCGCATCGACGTCGGCACCGGCTGGCTGGGTCACCGCGTGGCGACCCGCTGCGCCCGGCTTCGCTGTGCTTGCGGTCGCCACTAGGGTAGTTCGGTAGCACCCGGGCCAGGCCGGTGGTGCGGGAGGACAGGGAGGACAGCGTGGCGGACCGGGATCCCGACACCATCAAGCAGGAGATCGACCAGGCCCGCGACCAACTGGCCTCGACCGTCGATTCATTGGCCGAGCGGGCCAATCCCCGCCGCATCGCCGACGACGTCAAAGCCGGAGTGGTCGCCTTCGTCAAGAAACCCGCGGTCGCGGTTTCGCTGGCCGGGATTGGGGCGCTCGCCGTCGTGCTGGTGGTCCGCAAAATCCGCGATCGCTGACCGGAGCAGAAGCCGCAGCGCTACAGGACCGTTCGCACTAGCCCGTAGTTGTTAAGCCGAACGCCTCGGCGGAAAGTCAGCACGCTTGTGGATGGCATCGAGATAGGCATGCGCCCGCCCTGGAATCGTTGCCAGCACCGCGATGGTGCGACCGCCTCGCCCGTATGCCGCGACGAATTCCCTTGCGTCGGGATCGCCTTCAACGACCTCGAATGCGTCGTAATCGGTTGTTACACCGAGCATCTGAAGCTTGACGTCATATTGATCGGACCAGAAATAGGGCACCTCATCGTAAGTCTCGGCGCCTTCGGGGCCTGCCAACAGCGTGCGAGCCGCCGCTGCGCCCTGACGTCGCGCGTCGTCCCAGTGTTCTGTACGCAGGTAGCGGTCATATAGCGGATGCCACCATCGCGCTACGTCACCTGCAGCGACGACGTCTTTGGCGTCTTCGGCGGCGCCGGTGGCATCGCAGACCACCCCGTCGTCCACACGCAATCCCGAGCCGCTGAGCCAGTCGGTGGCCGGAGTCACGCCCAGGCCGATGATGACCAGATCGGCCGGGACCTGCGACCCATCAGTGAGCCGAACCGCCTCCACTCTGCCGTTACCGACGATTTCGTCGACGCCGACGCCGACCCGCAAGTCCACGCCATGTCGGCGGTGCAATTGGCCCCAGCGAGCTGCCATCTCGTTACCCAGCGCGGCCAGCAACGGGCCGGCGGCTCGTTCGACGAGCACCACGTCCAGCCCCAGCGATCGGCAACTCGCGGCGACCTCGGCACCGATAAATCCGCCGCCGACCACGACAACCCGGGGACGTGAATCCAAGCGTTCCCGAATCGCCAGGCAATCCTCGACGGTGCGCAGCAGCAACACGCCATCGGGAACCGGGCCGCCCGGCCATTGGCGCGGGAGCGCGCCGCTGGCGATCACCAGTCCGTCGAATTCCAACGACAAGTCTTGGTTCTCGTCGCGCAGATGGACGGTGCGGGCGGACATGTCCAACTTGATCGCCGACGCGCCTCTCAGCACGCGCGCTTCCAGTTCGAATTGAGGTGCAAGGTCGACGCCCGCCCTATGCACCTTTCCGGTGAGCAGCTTCTTCGAGAGCGGCGGCCGATGGTAGGGAGCGTGCCGCTCGGCACCCACGATTGTCAGGGCGCCGTCATAGCCGTCCTGTCGGAGGGTCTCCGCCGCTCGTGTCCCCGCCACCCCGGAGCCGACGACGACAACCTGCCTCAGCTGGCGACCGGGCATCGGGTCAGTCCTTTACTGTGATCGCTTGGGTGGGGCAGGACACCTCGGCACCTATCAACTGTTGTCGCAGCTCCGCGCGCGGCTCCTCTTGGAGGAGGTGGAGGCCGTCTTCTTGTACGTCGAAGACTTCGTGGCAGATGCTCATGCAAACGCCGTTGCCATCGCAGGTGTCGAGATCCACCGAAACCTTCATCGAACCGTGGTCCTTTCCGCCGACTCTTCGGAACCGGTGATGCCCCGGGAGCTGTCGGGTCCCTCTAACTTTCCTTGGGCGCGCGCTCGCTCGCGCGCGGCTTTCGCCGCCGGCGAGTAGTTCAGGTAATCGACCGCCATCTGGGTGGACGCCTCGTCGTTTGGATGATGGCTGGGCCGCATATACCGGACGGGCGTCGTTACGAGAAGCTTCCATGGCCCCGGCAACCGGTATTCGCGGGCAGCCCAGAGCCAGTCCCGCCAGCGCCACTTGCGATCAATGGTCGGGTCCTGGGCCATCAGGTAACGAGCTCCCGCAATCCACCAGCCGATGAATAGCGGCGCGGTGAACAACATCGAGAACGCCCTGATCCAATAGTTCCCGCAGACATGCTGGTAGACATCGAATACCAGCGAGCGATGCTCCACCTCTTCAGCGCCATGCCAGCGCAGCAAGTCGAGCATCATGGGGTCAGTACGCGCATAGTCCAGACCCCGGTTCGTCAGCACCCACTGGCCCAGCATCGCCGTGAAATGTTCCAGCGCCGCCACATCGGCCAGGCGCCGGTACAGCCACCATCGCTTCAACGCCGGCGGGAAGAACTTGGGCGGATCACCCAACATCACCGACAACGTCCTGCCCAGCCGATCGGTATACGGCTTGGTCTCGATGCCTTGTTCGGCTAAATGGTCCAGCACTACTTGGTGCGCCCAGGCATGCCAGGACTCCTGCTGAATGAACGGTTTGATGGCCGCTTCCAACTCCGGATCGTCCACCAGCGACGACGCCTCCAAGACCGCCTTGATGAAGTGCCGCTCGCCCTCGGGGAGCAACAAATGCAAGACGTTCATCATGTGCGTCGAGAACGGGTCATCGGGCACCCAATGCAGCGGCGTCTCCGACCAGTCGAAACGGACCATTCGGCGATACTTCGGGTGTCCCTCGTGGTGAAGTTCGACCTCTGGCATCAGAAGCTCCTCCCGCCGGCCGATGGCAACCCCGGCCCCATCGTTCTTTGAAGGCACGGTCGAGCTGAGGGAAATGCGCCGAGGCGGATCTCCGAATTGCACCGTCCGCGTTGGGCACGGCGCTGCTTGGACCGTTCCACCCGCCGTCTACCCACCCGGGCGGGCGGTTATGCGTACCGGTTGATGCCGGATTCCTGGGAGCTCTCTATTGAGACGAATGACTGCGACCGATAGCTGTTGATATCGCTATCGACACGGGAGTAAGTGCGCCGTCAGGGTTTCGAACCCCGGACCCGCTGATTAAGAGTCAGCTGCTCTACCAACTGAGCTAACGGCGCTTGGATCGTTCTAGACACGCCACAATAACAACTTGCCGCCGTCGGGTGAAATCGCCGACAGTAGGCACTGCGGTCGTGCGTGCAGCACCTAGACTACTGGGCAGTAGTACTGGGTCGGTGGGCCACAAGGGGACAAAGCCAGATGTCAGGTGATTCGATGACGCGCGCGCGTCGCCGTCGGCGCTGGGTGGCAGCGCTGATGGTGCCGCTGGCGGTGTTCGGCGTCGCCGCCTGCAGCAGCGACGGCAACACGCCGCCGGCGAACGTCATCTTCGACAAGGGCACGCCTTTTGGTGACCTGCTGGTTCCCAAGCTGACCGCCTCGGTGACCGACGGCGCCGTCGGCGTTGCGGTGGATAACCCGGTGACGGTGAGCGCTGACGACGGCGTGCTGGCTTCGGTCACCATGGTCAACGAGAACGGCAGGTCGATCGGCGGTCAACTGAGCCCGGACGGCGTGCACTGGAAAACCACCGAGCAGCTTGGGTACAACCGGCGCTACACGATCACCGCCAAAGCGCGCGGTCTGGGCGGTGTGACGACCCGACAGCTGAGCTTCCAGACCCATTCACCGAAGAACCTGACGATGCCCTACGCCGTGCCGCGTGACGGTGAGGTGGTCGGCGTCGGCCAAACGGTGCACATCCGATTCGACGAGAACATCGCCAACCGGGCCGCCGCCGAGAAAGCCATCGCGGTGACGACCGATCCACCCGTGGAGGGTGCGTTCTACTGGCTGAACAATCGCGAAGTGCGTTGGCGGCCAAAGGAATACTGGAAATCCGGCACCGCAGTCGACGTGGCGGTTAATACCTACGGCGTCGACTTGGGCGACGGCGTGTTCGGCGAGGACAGCATGAGCACGCACTTCACCATCGGCGATGAGGTCATCGCGACCGCCGACGACACCACCAAGATGCTGACTGTGCGGGTCAATGGTGATGTCGTCAAAACGATGCCGATCTCGATGGGCAAGGACAGCACACCCACGGCCAACGGTGTCTACATCATCGGCGAGCGGTTCGCGCACATGATCATGGACTCATCGACTTACGGCGTTCCGGTCAACTCGCCCAACGGCTATCGCACCGAGGTGGACTTCGCCACTCAGATGTCCTACAGCGGCGTCTACGTCCATTCCGCGCCATGGTCGGTGGGCGCGCAGGGCCACAGCAACACCAGCCACGGCTGCCTCAACGTCAGTCCCAGCAACGCCCGCTGGTTCTACGACCACACCAAGCGCGGCGACATCGTCGAAGTCCTGCACACCGTCGGCCCGACGCTTCCGGGCACCGAAGGACTGGGCGACTGGAACATTCCCTGGGATCAGTGGCACGCCGGCAACGCCAAGACCTGACGGCCGCTCATCTGACCGGCTACAGCCCGACGCCATCGGGCTCGCCCGTCCCGGTCTGCATGTCGAGATAGCCGGATAACTCCTCGCGCAACTCGGACGTGAAGATGCCGAGCTGCCGCCGTGACGCTCCGGCCCCGGCACGCGCATCGCGCTCGGCAGTCAGCGACCGACCCCACAAGCCCGCGCAGGCGGTGATCATCGAGTCGCGGTCGAGCCCAAGGGCGGCGGCGGTCTGTCCGTCGGCCCGGGCATAGCCAGCGGCCGTGACGACTTCCGCGTCGCTGCGTCCAGCGAGAGCGAAGCGCGGGGGAGTGACCGGCGCCTCGGCGAACAGACTGGCCGGCGGCACCCCGGCCAAGGCCTGCCGCACGCCATCGCCGTCGATCATCACGCCCTCGGCCAGCGTGATCGGAGTCTCGGAAACGACCAGATCGGCCAGTGTGACGCGGGAGTCGGGCTGCGCGAGTCGGTCGAGCGCTGCGCAAATAATGAGGTAGAGCGCCAAAGACCCGGTTACCTCGCCTCGCTCGAAAGCAGCGACGCGCAGGTAACTCCAGGGAAAGCCCAGCGCCGTGACTTCGCGGGCCAGCTGGTCATGTGTCGCGCCCAGGACCTCGGAGCGGATGCGACGCACGTTTGCGCCGACGACGGCCACCAGCGGCCGGGCGGCGTCTGCGGGATCGGTTGCGGCGGTGCTCACGTCTCGAAACGTATCCAATCTGCGAGTCGTTCTAGACAGCCTGCGTGATTTCAGCTACCTTAGTACTGGATACGAAGACGTATCGGAATCTAGAGGCATCCTGACTACTTCATGGGGTGCCTCAGCGCCAATGTTCGACGGACTTTTCGCCGGGCAGGGGGATTGGACGACAACACGCACGCAGTATCGAACGAAAGGCGAACGAATGATGATTCCCACCAGGCAGCCGCACACAACCCCACTCGGTCTGAACGTGATGGCCCTATTGCTCGTGTTGGCGGCCCTGGTAGTGGCATTCGGTTGCTGGTTCGACGACGAAATCCATCGTCATACCGAACGCAACGGCGCGGCGTACCACGGTCTGTCCGGCGTCGCCGACACCGGCCACGCGTTGGGATCACTCATGGCATTCGGCGACGCAGCCAATAACTGACTGAGGCAACGGATCGACCCAATGCGGGGCGTCTCGCGGCGGTGAGGTGCCGTGGTCGGTCGGCGCGCAGGCCACAGCAATACCGGCCACGGTTGTTTCAACTGGCCATGCGGTGTCGGCGGTAGGCGCCACCGTAGCGACAACCCCGGGTGCTGCCTTCATCGCGCACTAGTAATCGTTCTGGCCAGGGAAAAGATCAGCTGAAGACGCCACCATCGGAGCATTCGGGTCAGCGATGCTCGAAATATTGATCATTTGTGCACTTCGATCTCATGATCGAAATATTGATCATTGAGACATGTCTGTCGTATGATCGAAATATGCATCATCCGGTACCGCTCGTGTACGACACCGTCGAACTCGGCGAACACATGCGGCGCGCTCGCCAAGCTCGAGGCTTTCACCAGGATGAGCTCGCTAACCGTATCGGAGTCACTCGCATGACCATCTCCCGTCTTGAGCGGGGGGAATCTGTCAGCGTCGACATAGCGCTGCGCGCGCTATCGGAGTGCGGCGTCGCGCTCGCGCTAGTGCCGAAGTTTTCCCGAGTGACGGTAATCAATGGCACGTAGGGCACTTGACGTTTGGTTGTACGGCGTCCACGTTGCCAGGTTGAGTGAGCCGCGCCGATTTCGCCTGCGTCTGGAATTCACCGATGAGGCGCTTGACACCTTCGGCGACGGGAGTCGAGTCCTGTCTTTGGCATTGCCCGTCTCGCGACAGCCCGTCCACGACAGGAACGGCGTGATGCAGGTGTCGGCATTCATCGAAGGTCTTCTGCCAGAGGGCAACCTGCGACGTCACATCGCCACCGAGGCTGGCGTACCAGTCAACGACACGATGACGCTATTGGAACGGGTAGGCGCGGAATGTGCCGGCGCTGTGCAGATCCTCGCCGACGGCGCAGACCCCGGCGTCGGCCAAGTCCGCCGGTTGACCAAGCAGGAGGCCGACACTCTTATCGCGGACCTGCCGACCTACCACCTGCCCGAGGGCACCACACCACAGGCATCGCTAGCCGGCATTCAGGACAAAGTGCTGTTGGTGGATCTCCTCGACGGCTGGGGCTGGCCTGAAGCCGGTGCGGCCTCGACGCACATCATCAAGCCTGAGCCACTCGGCGGCGCCGTGAAACATCTGATTCAGACGGAAGACTGGGCGTTACGAGTGGCGCGTGGGGCAGGCATAAATGCTGCGGAGGCGCGTTTAGAGCGGTTCGAAGAGCGCGAGGCCATTGTCGTTGTCCGTTATGACCGAACCCCTGAAGGCAACCGGCTGCATCAGGAGGATTTCTGTCAAGCGCTAGGTCTCGATCCTCAGGCCAAGTACGAAAGCACCAGCGAAGCAACCCGTTTAGGGTCGAGGCTACGACGCATAGCGCGCGTGGCCGCACCAAGGGCGCTGGACCCCGACGGGTTTCGATTGGCGTTGCTGAAGGCTGTGACGTTTAACGTCGTGATTGGTAACGGTGACGCTCACTCCAAAAACTATTCGGTGATGATCAGTCGCGATGGGAGCGTGTCCCTGGCTCCGATCTACGATGCCGCCCCCGTGATGTATCTGGATCCCGCCTTCAAGGGCACAGGTCATGTGATCAACGGTAAGACGAGTATCGACGACATCAACGTCGATGACCTGACCGCCGAAGCGGCATCTTGGGGCATGGGGATGCGGCGAGCACGTGCGGCGATACAGTCATGCATGGAGCGCGTATACAGCTCGGTCGAGCGCGTCGCGCTTCCATCGGGAGCCGAGTCGGTCAAGTCGAACCTGGATCAGTTGTGGACCCGACGCTCGTGGCCGTCAGTGTCTTTGGAATCGGGAGATTCCGATTCCACCTTGGACGGCGCCGGCCCGTAAGAGCCGTTGCGTTTCGGTACACCGCCTTGACTTCCCTGGGCGCCTTACATCATTCGACCAGGTCGACGCTCGGCGGTCGTATCCCGTCGTTGCTGAAGGCCGGCAGGAGGTGTGTGAAGGCGGGCAGTAGGTTTGTCGGATCTCCATGCCAGGGCACCGCGAATGTCGTGTTCGTGGGTGAGGGCATCGAAGACAAGCTGGCATGCGGATGCTTCCAGAGCGAGCCTCGTTGACGCCGGGTCAATCATCTGCCCCCACAAGTCGAGTAACTCGTCGATGCTCTGCCAGGACGTGCTGCCCTTCGCCGGCCTCAGGGGCTACTCCGTCGGTGTGGCGGTGGATAGCGCCGGCACTGGCTACGTCGTCGACCCCGGCGGGGTGCTGAAGCTGCCGTGCAGTAGCGCGGTCGCGACGATGTCGACATCGCCGAACCAAGGCCCAAGCGAACAACACCCTCTGACCTGTGGGGTGGCTGACGGGACTCGAACCCGCGACACCCAGGATCACAACCTGGTGCTCTACCAGCTGAACTACAGCCACCATCGCCGCCAGCCCAGCTGGCAGCGACGTCGATACTAGCGGCTCGGGTGCTCGACGGCCGAATCGATTTCCTCTGGCGCGTCCGTCGCGGGCCCCAACTCGGCGGCCACCGCGGCGATGTCGCTGGTAGCGGGGCCCGGCGGCGCGACGAATGCGGTACGCCGGTAGAACTGCAGCTCGCGGATGGACTCATGGATGTCAGCCAGCGCGCGGTGCGCCAGCCCCTTGGCCGGTTGGCCGAAGTAGATGCGCGGATACCAGCGCCGGCACAGCTCTTTGATCGAACTGACGTCGATCATCCGGTAGTGCAGAAACGAGTCCAGGACGGGCATGTCGCGCGCGATGAACCCGCGGTCGGTGGCGATCGAGTTTCCCGCCAACGGCGCCGTCTTGGCTTGTTTGACGTGCTGGCGGATGTAGTCGAGCACCATCGTCTCGGCCGTGGCCAGGTCAACCGCGGAGGCGCGCACCTCGTCGATCAGGCCCGAGCGGGCATGCATGTCGGCGACGACGTCGATCATCGACGACAACGCCGCGTCGTCGGTGTGGATCACCACGTCGACGCCCTCGCCGAGAATATTGAGGTCAGCATCGGTCACCAGGACGGCGATCTCGATCAACTTGTCCGACGCCAGGTTCAGCCCGGTCATCTCGCAGTCGATCCACACCAGTTGGTCGCGCGCCGCATTCACCACGCACACGTTAGCCGTCGCCGCTGCCCGGCACCGTCAGGTGCCACTAATGTCGAGGTTTGCCCGCATTACTGGGGACTACTGAGGAGGCATGTCGGACCATGAGCTCTGAAACAACCCCCGCCCAGCAGATCGCAGCCGGTTATGCGGTCGAGGGCCAGGCTCTGGAGCTGGGCACGGTCGTCGTCGACGGCACCGCCGACCCGACCGCGCAGATCCGTATCCCGTTGGCCACGATCAACCGCCATGGTCTGGTGGCCGGTGCCACCGGAACCGGGAAGACGAAGACACTGCAGCTGATCGCCGAGCAGCTCTCGGCGGCCGGCGTCCCCGTACTGATGGCCGACGTCAAGGGCGATCTGTCCGGTCTGGCGCGCGCCGGTGAGGGCAACGACAAGACGGCCGCGCGCGCCAAGGACACCAGCGACGACTGGGCGGCAACCGGCTTCCCGGTGGAGTTCCTGTCGCTGGGCACCAACGGCATCGGCGTGCCGGTGCGGGCCACCATCTCCAGCTTCGGTCCGATCCTGCTGTCGAAAGTATTGGGGCTCAACGCAACTCAGGAGTCAACCCTCGGCCTGATTTTCCATTGGGCAGACCAGCGCGGTCTTCAGCTGCTGGACTTGAAGGACCTGCGCTCGGTCATCACCCACCTGACCAGTGATGAAGGCAAAAGCGAGCTGAAAGCCCTCGGCGGCGTGTCCTCGACGACGGCCGGTGTCATCCTGCGGGCCCTGGTCAACCTGGAAGCCGAAGGCGCCGACACCTTTTTCGGCGAGCCCGAGCTCAAGCCCGACGATCTGGTGCGCCTCGACGGCCAGGGTCGCGGCGTCATCTCGCTGCTCGAACTCGGCGACCAGGCGGCACGCCCGGTGATGTTCTCCACCTTCCTGATGTGGGTGCTGGCCGACCTGTTCACCTTCTTGCCCGAGGTTGGCGACGCCGACAAACCCAGGCTGGTCTTCTTCTTCGACGAGGCCCACCTGCTGTTCACCGATGCCTCCAAGGCGTTCCTGGAGCAGGTCGAGCAGACCGTCAAACTGATCCGCTCCAAGGGCGTGGGGGTGTTTTTCTGCACCCAGTTGCCGACCGACATCCCGAACGACGTGCTCTCCCAGCTGGGCGCCCGCGTCCAGCATGCCCTGCGTGCGTTCACGCCCGATGACCAGAAGGCGCTCACCAAGACGGTCAAGACCTATCCGAAAACCGATGTCTACGACCTGGAGTCGGCGCTGACGTCGCTGGGCATCGGCGAGGCCATCGTCACCGTGCTCTCCGAGCGCGGCGCACCCACACCGGTGTCGTGGACCCGGATGCGGGTGCCGCGTTCGCTGATGGCCGCGATCGGCACCGACGCCATCAAGCAGGCGGCCAAGTCCAGCCCGCTGCAGGCCGAATACGGCGAGACCATCGACCGGGAGTCGGCCTACGAAAAGCTGACCGCGGAAAAGTCAGCGCCTCAGGATGATTCGCCACCGGCCAAGACCAAGGGCAAGCGCACGCCGGCGCCCGAGCCGCCGACGGAGCGGCTCGGCTGGTGGAAGCGCTTCACCCGCTGGGTGAAAAACATCTTCGCCAGTCCGGCCGCCAAGAGCTTCGCGCGTTCAGCCGGCACCGCTATGGGCCGCGAAATCACCCGCGGCATGATGGGCACCGGCAAGCGGCGGCGCTAGCGCGTCACTCGCCCAGCTTCTTGTAGAAGCTGCCGACGATCGGCGAGACGATTGCCCGCGGAGCGTATTGGCTGGCCACCGACATGGCCTTCGACGTCACACCGGGGACGATGCGCATCTTGTTGCGCGCCAAGGCATCCAGCGAGACCCGGGCGGTGTGCTCGGTAGAAATCCACAAGAAGTCCGGCACCAGCTTTTCGACGAGCGACTGCTCGGCTGGATCCGGAAGATCGGTGCGTACCGGCCCTGGCGCCAGCACTGTGACGTGTACACCGGAGCGGCGCAGCTCACCGCGCAATGACTCGCTGAACGTGTTCACGAACGCCTTGCTGGCGGCATAGGTGGCGTTGTAGGGAATCGGCGAATTACCCGCTGCCGAACCGGAAATCAGGATGCCGCCCGCGCGCCGTTTAACCATCCCCGGCAGCACCGCCAACGCAAGGTCATGCACCCCAAGCACATTGAGCTGCACCTGCGCCTTCTCAGCCGCGGGATCGAGACCCGAAACCGCTCCGAAGGTGGCGGTGCCCGCGTTGGCGCACAGGATCGAGATATTCCGAGTGGCCAGTTCGTCGCATAGCTTGGCCCGGTCGGCGGGGTCGGCCAGATCGGCGGCACGCACCTCGACGGCAACCCCGTACTGGTCGGCTAAGCGCGTGGCAAGCCCGGCGAGCACATCCTCGCGTCGCGCGGTGATGATCAAACTGTGGCCGCGCGCGGCCAGTTCGGTGGCCAACGCTTCGCCGATATTCTGCGAGGCCCCGGTGACAACGGCACGCGCGTCGGGGCTGGGAGCGGGTACGGGCATGCGGCCAATCGTAGGAGCCGATCGCGAGCGCGGCGAAGCCGGGCGCGGCGGGTCGGCGACCGTAATTACAGTGCCTTGCATGAGCAACCCGGTTGCGGGTTCGCGCCCCGCCGGGCGATCCACAGTGTTCGCGTGGGCGTTGTGGGACTGCGGTACCACCGGTCTGAGCGCGATCGTGGTGACGTTCGTGTTCTCCGTCTATCTGACCGGCACCGTCGGCGTCGGCATCGGCGGCGGTACCACGCCCGCTAGTTGGTTGGGCCGGTCACTGGCGCTGGCCGGGCTGACCATCGCGCTGCTGGCGCCCGTCGTCGGCGTCTGGGTGGAAGCCCCGCGCCGCCGGCGCATTGCGCTGACCGCCCTGACCGGCCTGGCGGTGGTGCTGACCGCCGCGATGAGCCTGATCCGCGACCAACCCGGTTACCTGTGGCCCGGATTGGCCCTGCTGGCAGCCACCGCGGCCTGCGGCGATCTCGCCAGCGTTCCCTACAACGCCATGCTCCGGCAGCTTTCCACCCCACAGACCTTCGGGCGGATCTCGGGCTTGGGCTGGGCTTCCGGGTACGCCGGCAGCGTGGTGTTGCTGCTGGTGGTCTACCTGGCTTTCATCTCCGGTACCGGCGAGACCCGCGGATTGTTGCACCTGCCCACCGCCGGCGGCATGAATGTTCGCGCCGCCATGCTGCTGGCCGCCGCCTGGCTGGCGATCCTGGCCCTGCCGTTGCTGTTCACCGCGCACCGGTTGCCGGCAACCAACGCGGCCGACACGGCGGCGCCGGGCGGTTACCGCAAGCTATGGGCGGACCTGAGGGCCGAGTGGCGCCGCGATCACAACCTGGTGTATTTCCTGGTTGCCAGCGCGATCTTCCGGGACGGACTGGCCGGGGTCTTCACGTTCGGTGCGGTGCTCGGCGTCAACGCCTACGGAATCTCGGCGGCCGATGTGCTGATCTTCGGGGTGGCCGCCAGCGTGGTGGCCGCGCTGGGTGCGGTCGCCGGCGGGCTGGTCGACGATCGGATCGGATCCAAGCCGGTGATCGTGGGCTCACTGGCGGCGATCATCGCGACGGGACTCACCTTGCTGACGTTGTCGGGCCCTCGAGCGTTCTGGATCTGCGGATTGCTGCTGTGCGTGTTCATCGGACCGGCCCAGTCGTCGGCGCGCACCCTGCTGCTGAGGATGTCGACACACGGCAAGGAAGGCGTGGCCTTCGGCCTGTACACGATGACTGGGCGGGCGGTGTCGTTTTTGGCGCCGTGGCTGTTCTCTGTCTTCGTCGACGTGTTCGGCGCCGTCCGTGCCGGCATGGGCGGATTGTGTCTGGTGCTGGGTACCGGACTGGTGGCCATGCTCATGGTGCGCGCGCCGCGCCGTGATGCCGCCGCGAATCTGCCGCGAACCGCCTAATCCGGTGCGTCGCAGACGGTCACGCCCATACCGGTCTTCTCGCGCACCTGAACACCAGCCACCGTCAGGGTGCAGGTGACGTCGTGGCCGATATTGACGATCGTGACGCTGGCTTTCTGGTTGCCGGACTTCGGCAGGCTGACTTCCTTGCTCCACGGCAGCGGCACGTTGAACTCGGTCTGGTGCATGCCGCCGTTGTCCACATAACTGATGCTGATCGCCCGGCCGTCGCCGTTGACGTTGTAGACGACGGAGTCGGTACCGGCCGCGCCGGTCGTTTCACTTGGTTCAGCAGACTGGCTGGGCGCGGCGGCGCTGCTGCTCGGCGATCTCGACGTGGCCGAGGACGGCGCCTTCGAGCCGGACATGGTGGGCAGTGGCGCGACGGTGGTCTGGTTCTTGGCCGAGCCATTGGCGATCAGCAACGCGATCACCATAGCGATGACCAGCAACACCGCTGCGGCGGCGGCAATCCACAACCAGCGCGGCGCTTTCGGACGTTGCGGCGGCTGGTCCTGCGGCGGCTGACCTTGCGACCACTGCTCTTGCATCCAGTACTGCGGCAGCTTCTCGGTGGGATTGGTTTCGGTCGGTCCAGGGCGATGCGGAGGCCCGTAGGACGATTGACCGCCGTACGCGGGATCGCTGTACTGCGGATAAGGCTGACGCAGCCGCTCGGTCGGTTCGGCCTCCTGCCGTGACCCGCGGAAGTGCCCGGGTCGACGTGGATCGTTCATGCCCACCTCATGGTGGCAGGGTACCTGCAGAACGATGCAGGCTATCGACGCACCTGAGCGGCCGGTATCACTGGCTCTCACCACCGGCAGACAGCGCGGCGACCGTCATCGATCGCATCACCGCACGTGAGCGCGCGGCCCGGGTGTCGCGTTTCATGCTGTGCGGTGTCGAGTTCAACAGGCCGAACACCGCGTGAGCCATCAGCCGTGCGTCGGCTTCGGGCAGTCCGGGCGCCAGCTCGCGCAGCACGCCCACCCAGACCTCGACATACTGCCGCTGCGCGCTGCGCACTTGCCGCTCGGCGCTGGCCGGTAGGTGTGCCAGGTCGCGGTCCTGGATACGGATCAGATCTTGCTCGCCCAGCGCAAAGTCGAGGTGAAAATCGATGAGGCCGTCCAGCGCCTCGGCGGTGTCGCTGCTCGCGGACCGCACTGCCCGCGCCCCGGCGAGCAATCGGGTACTGATCCCCACCAAGAGTTCGACCAGCAGCGACTCCTTGTTGGGGAAGTGCCGGTAGATTGCCGGCCCGCTGACACCGGCCGCCGCGCCGATGTCCTCCAGCCGCACCGCCAGAAACCCGCGTTCGGCAAACAGGCGCTCGGCCGCCGACAACAGTTGCGCGCGCCGGTCGGACTTCAGCTGGCTGCGACGATTCGGGACCTCGGGGTCGGCCGGGGCAGACGCTGCCATAACGGCCTCCTGGACAGTTCGGTTAATCGCCACTAACATAACACGAGTTAGTCGTCATTAACCGAAATTGGCGGAAGATACATGACCTCTGCGGCGGCCAATCGCGAGGCGCACCGTGCGCTGGTGGCGCAGTTGCACGACAAGCTGGGCGCCGCGGCGCTGGGTGGCTCGGAACGCGCTCGCGCACGCCATGTCGACCGGGGCAAACTGTTGCCGCGCGATCGCGTCGACGGCCTGCTCGACCCCGGCAGCCCGTTGCTGGAAGTAGCGCCGCTGGCCGCCGATGGCATGTACGACGACGAGTGCCCCGGCGCGGGCATCATCACCGGCATCGGTCGAATCTCCGGCCGCGAGTGCATGATCGTGGCCAACGACGCCACCGTTAAAGGCGGCACGTACTACCCGATCACCGTCAAAAAGCACCTGCGGGCCCAAGAAATCGCCGGCCAGAATCAGTTGCCCTGCATCTATCTCGTCGACTCCGGCGGCGCGTTCCTGCCGCGTCAGGACGAGGTGTTTCCCGACCGGGAGCATTTCGGGCGGATCTTTTACAACCAGGCCAAGCTCAGTGCCGAGGGCACCCCGCAGATCGCCGCTGTGCTCGGATCCTGTACGGCCGGTGGGGCTTACGTGCCGGCGATGAGCGACGAGGCCGTCATCGTGCGCAACCAGGGCACCATTTTCCTGGGCGGGCCGCCGCTGGTGAAGGCCGCCACCGGAGAGGTGGTCACCGCAGAAGAGCTCGGCGGCGGTGATTTGCACTCCAAGACTTCCGGTGTCACCGATCATCTCGCGCACGACGACCGCGATGCGTTGCGCATCGTCCGGCGCATCGTCTCCACCCTGGGCCCGCGGCCACCGCGGGCCTGGGACGTCGTGCCAACTGTGGAACCGGTCGCCGATCAGTCCGAGCTCTACGACGTGGTGCCCGTCGACCCGCGGATTCCCTACGACGTGCACGACGTCATCACCCGCATCGTCGACGGCGGCGAATTCAGCGAGTTCAAGGCGGAGTACGGCAGCACCTTGGTCACCGGATTCGCCCGCATCCACGGCCATCCCGTGGGCATCATCGCTAACAACGGTGTGCTGTTTTCCGAATCCGCGTTGAAGGGTGCACATTTCATCGAGCTGTGCGACAAGCGGATGGTGCCGCTGCTGTTCCTGCAGAACATCTCCGGGTTCATGGTGGGCCGTGACTACGAGGCGGGCGGTATCGCCAAAAACGGCGCGAAGATGGTGACCGCGGTGGCATGCGCCCGGGTGCCCAAGCTGACCGTGGTGATCGGCGGTTCCTACGGTGCGGGCAACTATTCGATGTGCGGTCGCGCGTATTCGCCCCGCTTCCTGTGGATGTGGCCGAACGCCCGGATCTCGGTGATGGGCGGCGAGCAGGCCGCGTCGGTGCTGGCGACAGTGCGCGGCGAGATGACGGCCGAAGAGGAGGACACCTTCAAGGCCCCCATCCGCGCGCAGTACGAACACCAGGGCAACCCGTACTATTCGACCGCCCGGCTGTGGGACGACGGCGTGATCGACCCCGCCGATACCAGAACCGTTGTGGGCTTGGCTCTTTCGGTGGTGGCTAACGCGCCCGTGGAGCCGGTTTCCTACGGCGTATTCCGGATGTGAGGGTGATGGGTTTCAATACCGTTTTAGTCGCCAACCGCGGTGAAATCGCCGTCCGGGTGATTCGTACGTTGAAGACCATGGGCATCCGTGCGGTGGCCGTTTACAGCGACGCCGACGCCGCCGCCCGCCACGTCGCCGAAGCGGACCTGGCCGTGGCGATCGGACCGGCACCCGCACGGGACAGCTACCTCAACATCGCCGCCGTCGTCGACGCAGCACAGCGCACCGGGGCACAAGCGGTGCATCCCGGGTATGGATTCCTCTCCGAGAACGCCGATTTCGCAGCCGCACTGACCGCGGCAGGAGTGACCTTCATCGGCCCGCCGGTGGCGGCCATCCAGACCATGGGCGACAAGATCACCGCCAAGGCCACCGTGGCGGCGTTCGGCGTCCCGGTGGTTCCCGGTATCGCCCGGCCGGGCCTGACCGACGCCGAGCTGATCGCCGCCGCCGACGACATCGGCTACCCCGTGCTGGTCAAGCCGTCGGCCGGCGGGGGAGGCAAAGGCATGCGGCTGGTCGAGCGGCCCGCCGACCTGCCCGCCGCATTGGCGAGCGCCCGCCGCGAGTCGGCCGCCGCGTTCGGCGACGACACGCTTTTTCTGGAGCGATTCGTGTTGCGGCCCCGGCATATCGAAGTTCAGGTCGTGGCTGATGGCTACGGAAACGTGGTGCACCTGGGCGAGCGGGAGTGCAGCCTGCAGCGACGGCATCAGAAAGTCATTGAGGAAGCGCCGTCGCCGCTGCTGGACGCCGAGACCCGGGCCCGCATCGGCGCAGCGGCCTGCGACACCGCGCGCAGCGTGGACTACACCGGCGCGGGCACGGTGGAGTTCATCGTCTCGGCTGACCGGCCCGACGAGTTCTTCTTCATGGAGATGAACACCCGGCTACAGGTCGAACATCCGGTCACCGAGATGGTGACGGGCTGGGACCTGGTCGAGTGGCAGGTCCGCATCGCCGCCGGGGAGAAGCTGACCGCGGGACAGCCGGATATCGCCATGCACGGGCATGCCATCGAAGCCCGGGTTTACGCCGAGGATCCCGCGCACGGCTTTTTGCCCACCGGCGGCGACGTGCTGGAGTTGGTCGAGCCCAACGGTTCTGGCGTGCGGGTGGACTCGGGCTTGCGCGCCGGAATGGTCGTGGGCAGCGATTACGATCCGATGTTGGCCAAAGTGATCGCCCATGGCGCAGACCGCTCGGCCGCGTTGCGCGCACTCGACCGGGCGCTATCGGAGACTGCGGTGCTCGGTGTGGTCACCAATGTCGAGTTCGCCCGGTTTCTCCTGGCCGACCCTGACGTCGCCGCCGGCCGACTCGACACCGGGCTGCTGGACCGGCGGGCCGGGGATTTCACCGCGGCGCCGCCCACCGACGACCAATTCATCGCCGCGGCGGCCTACCGGTGGTTGCGGCTCTGGCCGGCGCCGGTCGCCGATCTGTGGGAGGTTCCGTCCGGCTGGCGCGTCGGGGCGGCCGCGCCGGTGAGCATTCGGCTACGCGCCGGTGACCGCATCGACCACGTCCACCTCACCGGAAGTCCCGCCGGCGCCACGGCGTGCATCGAAGACGGCGACAACCACTCGCTGCGCGCAGAATTCACAGGAGACCGGTTGGCGATCACACTGGACGGGGTGCGGACCGAGTACACCGTCGCCGAAGCAGACCACCAGATTTGGTTGGCCGGCCGCGGCGCTACCGTGGTGCTCGAGGAGGTCCGTGAAGCGTCGGTACGCCCTGACGACGCGCACAGCGGCGACGCCGAATTGACCAGCCCGATGCCTGGCTCCGTCGTCGCGGTGGGCGTCGAGGACGGCGCCGAAGTCACGGCGGGGACCGTCGTTGTCACCGTCGAGGCGATGAAAATGGAGCATGCACTGTCGGCCCCCGTCGACGGCGTCGTGCAGCTTCTAGTCGGGGTCGGAGACCAGGTGAAGGTGGGCCAGCCGTTGGCCCGAATCACGGTGGATACCACAGCAATAACAAAGGATGACCAATGACTGAGTTCCTGGCGACCGGGATGCTTCCCGACGAGTATCAACAGCTCGCCAAGACCGTGCGCGATTTCGCGCAGACCGTTGTCGCGCCGGTCGCGGCCCACCACGACGCCGAGCATTCATTTCCCTATGAGGTCGTCTCCGGGATGGCCGACATGGGTCTGTTCGGCCTGCCCTTTCCCGAGGAGTGGGGCGGAATGGGCGGCGACTATTTCGCGCTGTGCCTGGCCTTGGAGGAACTGGGCAAGGTCGACCAAAGTGTGGCGATCACCCTCGAGGCCGGTGTGTCACTGGGCGCCATGCCGATCTACCGGTTCGGCAGCGACGAGCAGAAGCGGGAGTGGTTGCCGCAGTTGGCCAGTGGGCGTGCACTGGGCGCGTTCGGCCTGACCGAACCCGGTGGCGGCACCGACGCCGGCGCCACCAAGACCACCGCGCGCCTCGACAACGGCGACTGGGTGATCAACGGGTCCAAACAATTCATCACCAACTCGGGCACCGACATTACGAAGCTGGTCACGGTCACCGCGGTCACCGGTGAACGGGATGGGCGAAAAGAGATTTCGTCGATCCTGGTGCCGCGGCCCACCAAGGGGTTCACCGTCGAACCGGCCTACGACAAGGTCGGTTGGAAGGCTTCCGACACCCACCCGCTGACCTTCGAGGACGTGCGGGTGCCCGAGGAAAACCTGCTCGGCGAACGCGGCCGCGGGTATGCGAACTTCCTGCGCATTCTCGACGAGGGCCGGATTGCGATCGCTGCCCTGTCCACCGGCGCTGCCCAGGGCTGTGTGGACGAGAGCGTCAAATATGCGCAGGAGCGTGAGGCGTTCGGCCAGCCGATCAGCCGCTATCAGGCCATCGAGTTCACCATTGCGCGGATGGAGGCGCGCGCCCACACCGCCCGCACCGCCTACTACGACGCTGCCGCGCTGATGCTGGCCGGCAAACCGTTCAAAAAGCAAGCCGCGATCGCCAAGTTGGTGGCCAGCGAGGCGGCGATGGACAACGCCCGCGATGCCACCCAGATCCACGGCGGCTATGGATTCATCAACGAATTCCCGGTGGCCCGTCACTACCGGGACAGCAAGATCCTGGAAATCGGCGAGGGCACCAGCGAGGTGCAGTTGATGCTGATCGCCCGAGAGGTGGGGCTGTGAGTTCGCATGAGCGTGAAGTGATCCAGCGCGGATTGTGGTTCGAGGAGTTCGAAACCGGCGTGCGCTATCTGCACCGCCCCGGCCGGACCATCACCGAAGCCGACAATGTGCTGTTCACGACGTTGACGATGAACACCCAAGCGCTGCACCTGGATGCGGCGTTCTCCGACGCGCTGCCGCCGTTCAATCAGCGGCTGGTCAACTCGATGTTCACGCTGTCGACGCTGGTCGGATTATCCGTCGCACAGCTGACCCAGGGCACGATCGTCGGTAATTTGGGATTCTCCGAAATCGCGTTCCCCAAACCGCTGTTTCACGGTGACACGTTGTATGCCGAAACCGTGATCACCGAGAAACGGGAATCCAAGAGCCGGCCAGGGGAGGGCATCGTGACTTTCGCGCACACCGGACGCAACCAGCACGGCGATGTCGTCGCCACCGCGACCCGTAAGACTATGGTGCGGATGCAACCGGCCGAGGCCGCCGGCTGATGGGCCTGCAGAATCCCGGACCGGCGTGGCTGTTCTGCCCGGCCGACCGCCCGGAGCGGTTCGAAAAAGCCGCGGCGGCAGCCGATGTCGTGATCCTCGACCTCGAAGACGGGGTGGCGGCCGCGGACAGGCCGGCCGCGCGCCAAGCACTCGTCGACGTCCCACTCGATCCCGCGCGCACCGTGGTGCGCGTCAACCCATTCGGCACAGCCGACCAGCAGCCCGACCTCGAAGCATTGGCACGTACCCGCTACGACACCGTGATGTTGCCCAAATGCGAAGCACCCGAACAGGTCGCTGCGCTGGCGCCGCGCGACGTGATCGTCCTGGTCGAATCACCCATGGGCGCACTCACAGTCACCGAGAACATCCGCGTCGACAACGCTGTCGCCGTGATGTGGGGCGCCGAAGATCTGTTCGCCGTGCTCGGCGGTACCAATAACCGCTACCCGGACGGTAGCTACCGCGAAGTGGCGCGCCACGTCCGTTCGCAGTCGCTGCTGGCGGCCAAGGCCTACGGCCGACTTGCCCTCGACTCGGTCTATCTCGACATCAAAGACCTCGACGGGTTGCGCGCCGAGGTCGACGACGCCGTCGCGGTCGGCTTCGACGCCAAGGTTGCGATCCATCCCAGCCAGGTCCCGGTGATCCGCGCCGGTTACGCGCCCTCGGCCGACCAGGTGCAGTGGGCGCGTCGCGTGCTGGCCGCCGCCGCCGATAGCCGCGGCGTCTTTGCATTCGACGGCCTCATGGTGGACGCGCCAGTGTTGCGGCGAGCGGAGCGGATCGTGAAGCTGGCGGCCGACTCTGGCGCGTAGCAGTCTCAGTCAGTCAGAGTCGGCTTGCAGCACCACCATCGCCCGTGCCTCCACGCGAACGGTGCCGCCAGCGGTGATCGGTTCCTGCTCTTCGCCATTCGCGGCCAACTCGGCAGTATCGACGACCGGCATCCAGGCCTGGCCGAATTCCGCTGGCGGCAGCGTGAACTCGATCGGTTCGTGGTGCGCGTTGAAGCACAGGAAAAATGAGTCATCGGTCACCCGCTGCCCACGGCTGTCAAGGTCGGGCATACCCAAGCCGTTCAGGTAGACGGCGATCGACTTACCGAATCCGGACTCCCAGTCCTCGTCGCTCATTTCCGACCCGTCGGGTTGCAGCCAGGAGATGTCGGGCAGCCCTTCGGCGCCGCGGCGCCGTACCGGCAACCCGTTGAAGAAGCGGCGGCGGCGAAACAGCGGGTGAGCGGTGCGCAGCGCGGAAACCTGACGCGTGAAGTCGACCAGCTCGGTGTCCGCCTTATCCCAATGAACCCAGGTGAGCTCATTGTCCTGGCAGAATCCGTTGTTGTTGCCGTTCTGAGTACGGCCCAGCTCGTCACCGTGAGAAATCATCGGAACGCCTTGCGACAACAGCGTTGTCGCCAGGAAATTGCGTTGCTGGCGGGCACGTAGCGCGTTGACGTCGGGATCGTCGGTCGCGCCTTCCACACCACAGTTCCAGGACTTGTTGTTGCTCTCGCCGTCGTTGTTGTCTTCCTTGTTGGCCTCGTTGTGTTTCTCGTTGTAGGAGACCAGATCCCGAAGCGTGAACCCGTCGTGCGCGGTGACGAAGTTGATCGAGGCCACCGGGCGCCGGGCAGTGTGTTCGTAGAGATCCGCCGAGCCGGTCAGCCGGGAAGCGAACTCGTCGAGCGTCGCCGGCTCGCCGCGCCAATAATCGCGAACGGTGTCACGGAATTTGCCGTTCCACTCAGTCCACTGCGGCGGGAAGTTTCCGACCTGGTAGCCGCCCGGCCCGACGTCCCACGGCTCGGCGATCAACTTGACCTGACTGACCGTCGGATCCTGTTGGACCAGTTCGAAAAACGCCGACAGCCGGTCGACGTCGTAGAACTCGCGGGCCAGCGTCGAGGCGAGGTCGAATCGGAAGCCGTCGACGTGCATCTCAATGACCCAGTACCGTAACGAGTCCATGATCAGTTGCAGCGTGTGGGGATGGCCCACGTTGAGGCTGTTGCCGGTTCCGGTGTAGTCCATGTAATACTGCCGGTCGTCGTCGACCAGCTGGTAGTAACCGGCGTTGTCGATTCCGCGCATCGACAGCGTCGGACCCAGATGGTTGCCCTCGGCGGTGTGGTTGTAGACGACGTCGAGTATCACCTCGATACCGGCTTCATGCAGGGTGCGCACCATGGCTTTGAACTCCTGCACCTGACCGCCGGGGGTGGTGCTGGAGGTGTACTTGAAATCAGGTGCGAAAAACCCGATCGTGTTGTAGCCCCAGTAGTTTGACAGTCCCTTGTCGACCAGCGTCGAGTCGTTCGCGAAGTGGTGTACCGGCATCAGCTCGATAGCGGTAATCCCCAGACTCTGCAGGTGCTCGATGATCGCCGGGTGCGCGATGCCGGCGTAGGTGCCGCGCATCCGCTCCGGGATATCGGGATGCAGTTGGGTCAGGCCCTTGACGTGGGTCTCGTAGATGACTGTGTCGGCGTACTCGTGGCCCGGCGGCCGGTCGGCGCCCCAGTCGAAGAACGGGTTGATCACCACCGCCTTCGGCATGTGCGGCGCGGAGTCGTCGTCGTTGCGGCTGTCGGGATCGCCAAAGTTGTAACTGAACAGGGACTGGTCCCACTCGAAGTTGCCGTCGATCGCCTTGGCGTACGGATCGATCAGCAGCTTGTTCGGATTGCACCGGTGCCCGGCGGGCGGGTCATACGGCCCGTGCACCCGATAGCCGTAGTGCTGACCCGGCTCGACTTCGGGCAGGAAGCCGTGCCAGACGAATCCGTCCACTTCGAGCAACGCCACTCTGGACTCAACGCCGTCGGCGTCAAACAGGCACAGCTCAACCTTCTCGGCGACCTCGCTGAACACCGCGAAATTGGTACCCGACCCGTCGTAGGTCGCGCCCAGTGGATAGGCCTTGCCCGGCCACTGTTCCCATGCGTTGGCCGCCCCCTGCTGGCCGACTGAGCCGACAGTTTCGGTCATGGTGCCCCTCCCGGTTGTTCCGAAAGCGGTTACCCGCGCCGAGCCGCGGCCAACCTTGCAGCGAATTCGGGCGACCGGATGGATTTGGCCTGTGGGCCGAGCTCGGCGCGCTTGGCCGACTCGTGCTGCTCGTCGTCAACCGAACCTGGGTTGGCGGTGGCGCGCATCGTGGCCTTGGTCTCCAGCACGACCTCGCGCGGAGCAGACGCAGGCCCGGCGGCCAGCTCCAGCGCGGCGGCCACCGGATCATCGGCAATGCGGAGCGCCAACCCGTGGCGCACAGCGGATTCCGCGTCAAAACGCATACCGAAGAGCAAAGCAGCGCGGGCGACCTGCGGACCGACCGCCCGTTGCAGCATCCAGGTGGCACCGCCGCCGGGGTGCAGTCCCAGCTTCTGGAACCGGGCGTCGAACACCGCGGCGGGCCCCGCGATGCGCACGTCGGCGGCCAGCGCCAGGTTCAGCCCGGCGCCGACAGCCGCGCCGTTGACCGCCGCGATCGTGGGTAACGTGCACTTGCCGACGGCCATGAAGCCGTCGTAGATCTGCAACAGTCCTTCCTCGGCCGCCTCACCCAGGGCGGTCAAATCAGCTCCGGCGCAAAACGCCTTGCCTGCGCCGGTGACAACGACGGCGTGCACGTCCGGATCGGCCTCGGCCCGCTCGACGGCGGTCCGCAGCTGCGCCGACATCGCGGCGGAGACGGCGTTGCGCCGGTCGGGATCGTTGACGGTAATCAGCGCGACGCGATTGTCGACGGTGTAACGCACGAGATCGGGCACAGGGCACCTCCGTGGGTTGGATCTGGGCGCCTCAAATGCCCCAGTTGTCACATCAGTGTCAGGTCGGCGCCCCCGGCAGGACTCGAACCTGCGACCACAAGATTAGAAGTCATGCGCTCTGTCCAGCTGAGCTACGGGGGCCGGAAAACTTTTATGCCCAGGTCAGTGTATCCAACGACGCGAAACCCTCAGCCCGGACACGCAACGCCGCGCGAAATCCCCTGGGCGGGAACGACGATTCGCTAGTGTGTGAGCCGCGACACACGTACGCTACCGATGGCCTCAAGCAGCCGGGGCGGCGACGCGTACGGCCGATTGCGAGGAGCGGCGGTGTTATGAGCATGGCCACGACGGTGACGACTCGGTGCTCGCGGGTCGGTGCCGAAGCGCTGCGACAGGGACGCGAGTTGGCGGCCGTCCCGATCGACGCCTATCGCACCGGAGCGCTGCTGGTGCGCGGGTCCCCATCGCTGCTGGGCTGGTTCGCGGGCTGGTTATCGGCGGAATTTCCCCCGCACGTAGTGACCGGGCACGCGCTGTCCGGGGTGACTCCACTCTCGGTAGGCCGGGTCGCGACGACCTGGGCGGCCCAGCGGGCCGACCACATCCTGGGCGCGGCGCTCGAGGAGTCTTTCGGATCGAATTTTCGCGATCTGGTGTCCCACCCCGTCACCGACCGGCCCGAATGTGCCCGTCGCGGCGTGCTGCACGTCGCCGGGCATCGCCGCCGCTACGCGGCCAAGACGTCGAACATTGCCTACGGTCCGGGAGGCCGCCACAATTTGTTGGACATTTGGCGTCATCCCGACTTGGCGGAAGGATGTCAGGCTCCGGTCCTGATCCAAGTCCCAGGCGGCGGGTGGGCCATCAACGGCAAACGGGGTCAGGCCTATCCGCTGATGGGCCGGCTGGTCGAACTCGGCTGGATCTGCGTGTCGATCGATTACAGCAGGAGCCCGGGCAAGGCGTGGCCGGCCCACATCGTCGACGTCAAGCGGGCGATCGCGTGGGTCCGCGACAACATCGCCGACTACGGCGGTGACCCGAACTTCATCGCGGTCACCGGTGGCTCGGCAGGCGCCCACCTGGCTTCGTTGGCGGCGCTCACCGCTAACGACGGGCGGCTGCAGCCCGGATTCGAAGAGACCGACACCAGCGTTCAGGCGGCCGCACCCTACTACGGCGTCTACGACTTCACCGACACCGCGAAAATGCACGAGCTGATGCTGCCGTTCCTGGAGCGCTTCGTAATGCAAAAGCGCTATACCGACGACCCGGGACTGTTCGAATCGGCGTCGCCGATTTCACACGCGCACAATGGCGCTCCGCCGTTTTTCGTCTTGCACGGCGAGAACGATTCGTTAATTCCCCGGGCGCAGGCCCAGACTTTTGCGACCGCACTACGCGACGCGGGCGCCCGCACCGTGTGCCACGCCGAGCTGCCTAACGCTCACCACGCCTTCGACACGGTAGGAACCGTCCGGTCACAGCTGGTGGCCGATGCCGTCGCCGACTTTTTCGGTGTTGTATATGGGCGCTATCTCCGCTCCCGCAGACGTGTTTTGCGCAAACAGGTTACATCGGCGACTCCGATTGCCCGCCGCGCGACCGGCTGAATTACCAATTCCTCCGCCCGCCAGGCTATTTCGTTTGCAATTCCATCGGTGTTCAGTCCAGCGAGCCGATCCGCACATTCGGCTACCGCCGCCGCGTCAACCGGACTAGCGTTGTGTGAGCGTGCGAAACGGAGGGCGGAGTGGCGAAGTCAGGGCTGACGCGTCGAGCTGGGGATGGCCAGGATGGCTGAGTCGGTCGACGCGGCCGGATTGCCCACCGCGCTGGGAGCGGTCGATTATCTGCTGCACCGCGGAGAAGCCAACCCACGGACCCGCTCGGGGATCATGGCGCTGGAAATTCTGGACACCACCCCGGATTGGGAGCGTTTTCGGACCCGATTCGACAATGCATCCCGGCGCGTGTTGCGGCTGCGGCAGAAAGTCGTCGTGCCGACATTGCCGACCGCCGCGCCGCGCTGGGTGGTCGATCCCGACTTCAACCTGGACTTCCATGTGCGACGGATGCGCGTCGCGGCGCCGGGCACCCTACGCGAAGTGGTCGACCTCGCCGAGGTAATGCTGCAGTCGCCGATGGACATCGCCCGCCCGCTGTGGACCGCCACCCTGATCGAGGGGCTTGCCGACGGACGGGCGGCGACTCTGCTGCACCTGTCGCATGCCGTCACCGACGGTGTCGGCAGCGTGGAGATGTTCGCGCACATCTACGACCTCGAGCGGGATCCGCCGGCCGTGCCCGCGCCGCCGCAACCCATTCCGCAAGATCTGTCCGCCAACGACCTGATGCGCGAAGGCATCAACCAACTGCCCGGAGCGGTGGTCGACGGCGTCCGGGGCGCGGTGTGGGGAGCGGCGTCGGCGGTCGGCCGGACGGTGCTGCGCCCCGCATCGGCGCTGGCCGGAGCGCTCAGCTATGCCCGCTCGGGAGTCCGGGTGATGAGCCGGGCCGCCGAACCGTCGCCGCTGCTGCGCCGGCGTAGCCTGGCCACCCGCACCGAGGCGCTCGACATCCCACTGTCGGATCTGCACCGAGCCGCCAAGAGCGGCGGCGGATCGATCAACGACGCCTATCTGGCCGGCCTGTGCGGGGCGCTGGGCCGCTACCACGATGCCCTCGGTGTGCCGATTGCCACGTTGCCGATGGCGGTACCGGTGAATCTGCGCGCCGAAGCCGATCCCGCCGGCGGCAACCGGTTCACTGGCGTCAACCTGGCCGCACCGGTGGGAACGGCCGATCCGGTGGCCCGGATGCGCAAGATCCGCGCGCAGATGACGCAGCGCCGCGAAGAGCCGGCCATGGACATCATCGGGTCCATCGCACCGGTGCTCAGTGTGTTGCCGGCGCCGTTGCTGGAGTCGATGACCGGCTCGGTGGTCAGCGCCGACGTGCAGGCCAGCAACGTGCCCGTCTATCCGGGTGACACCTACATCGCCGGCGCAAAAGTCCTGCGCCAGTACGGCATTGGCCCCTTGCCCGGGGTGGCGATAATGGTCGTGCTGATATCGCGGGGCGGGATGTGCACGATCACCGCGCGTTACGACCGGGCCGCTGTCCGGCATGAGGAATTGTTCGCCCGCTGTCTGTTGGAGGGTTTCGACGAGATCCTCGCGCTGGCCGGCGAGCCTGCGCCGCACGCGGTGCCCGCCTCCTTCGCCGCCGCGTCCGCCGAGTCGAGCCGATCGGCATCGGGCTCATGACGGCCCGCGCCGGCGACGATGCAGAGCGAAGCGATGAGAAGGAGCGGCGCCGAATGACCGCTGAGGACCGCTCGGGGCGAAAGACGCCCCGTGATCTTCGGCTGCCCGGCTCGGTGGCCGAGATCATGGCCAGCCCGCCCGGCCCCAAGATCGGCGCGTTCTTCGACATGGACGGAACCCTGGTCGCGGGATTCACCGGCGTGATCTTGACCCAGGAACGTTTCCGGCGTCGCGAGATGGGCGTGGGTGAGCTGATCGGCATGATCCAGGCCGGCCTGAACCATCAGCTCGGCCGCATCGAGTTCGAGGAACTCATCCTCAAGGCCTCCTCGGCGCTGCGCGGACGCCCGATGAGCGATATGGAGGAAATCGGCGAGCGGTTGTTCGCCCAGAAAATCGAGAGCCGGATCTATCCGGAGATGCGGGAATTGGTGCGCGCGCATCAAGCTCGCGGTCACACCGTGGTGCTCAGTTCCTCGGCGCTGACCTTGCAGGTCGAGCCGGTGGCCCGCTTCCTCGGCATTCCCAACACGTTGACGAACAAGTTCGAGACCGACGAGAACGGGGTGCTCACCGGCGGTGTGGTGAAACCGATTCTGTGGGGGCCGGGCAAAGCCACGGCCGTGCAGGGGTTTGCCGCCGAGCACGACATCGACTTGACGGACAGCTACTTCTACGCCGACGGCGACGAGGATGTCGCGTTGATGTATCTGGTCGGCAACCCGCGACCGACCAATCCGGAAGGCAAGATGGCCGCCGTCGCCCGTCGGCGCGGCTGGCCCATTCTGCGATTCACCAGCCGCGGCGGCGGCGGGATCACGGGGCCGCTGCGCGCGGCGGTCGGCATCGGCTCGATGGTCCCGGTCGCCGCCGGTGCGGTCGGGATCGGTCTGCTGACCCGCAGCCGGCGCCGCGGCGTGAACTTCTTCACCTCAACCTGGTCGCAGCTGTTGCTGGCCGCCAGCGGTGTACACCTCAACGTCGTCGGCGGCGAGAACCTGACCGCGCAGCGGCCGGCGGTGTTCCTCTTCAATCACCGCAACCAGGCCGACCCGGTGATCACCGCGGCGCTGGTGCGCGACAACTGGGTCGGCGTCGGCAAGAAGGAACTGGCCAGCGACCCGGTCATGGGCACGCTCGGCAAGCTGCTGGACACCGTCTTCATCGACCGCGACGATCCGAACGCTGCGGTGGAGATGCTGCACGAGGCCGAAGAGCGCGCCAAAAACGGGCTTTCGATCGTGATTGCGCCCGAGGGCACCCGGCTGGACACCACGACCGTCGGGCCGTTTAAAAAAGGCGCCTTCCGCATGGCGATGGCAGTGGGGATTCCCATCGTCCCGATCGTGATCCGCAACGCCGAGGTCGTCGCCGCCCGAAACTCCAGCACGATGAATCCCGGCACGGTCGATGTCGCTGTCTTCCCGCCGATTTCGGTGAGCAACTGGACGCTGGACGCGCTGTCGGACCGGATCGCCGAAGTTCGCCAACTGTATCTAGACGCGCTGGCCGACTGGCCCGTCGACGAGCTCCCGGAAGCCGCGTTATACAGCCGGGTCACCAAGTCCGCACCGCGCAAGCGCGCGACAAAGTCCCGTCAAGCGCCTGCCAACAAGGCGGCGAAGGCCGAGCCTCAACCACGCGCACCACGGCCGAAAGGACGATCGTGACGTCGGTTGCCGCCGATCCCAGCGCATTCACCACGACCGACGACACGCTGGTGTTGGCGTCGGTGTCCTCGCCGGTCGAAGCGGATCTGCTTGAGCGCTGGCTGGATGGACAGCGCGCCCGCTACCCGGAGACCAACATCGTGGTGTTGCGGCTACCCCCACGTAACGCGCAACCCGCCGACTTCGCGCAACTCGTCGAGCAGCTCGAGATCGACGAGGACCGGTCGATCGTGCCGGTGCGGGTGTTCTGGATGCCGCGTGCCGACGCGTCGGCATTGAGTCGCGTGTCGGCGCTGCTGCCGGGACGGGACCCGTATCACCCCAGCGAGCGCCAGCAGCGGCAGATCGTGCGCTCCGCGCCTTCTCGGGCCCGAGTGGTGGCCGGCGAATCGGCGAAGGTGTCCGAGCTGCGCCAGCAGTGGCGGGACATCACGGTGGGCGAAAATCCACGGGATTTCGCGCACTTCGTCACCCGTCGCGCGCTGTTGGCGATGGAACGCGCCGAATACCGAATTCTGGGACCGCAATACAAATCGCCGCGACTGGTGCGGCCAGAGATATTGGCATCCGCGCGTTTTCGCGCCGGGCTGGAGAAGATCCCGGGGGCCACTGTCGAGAAAGCCGGCGAGATGCTGGATGAGCTCGCCACCGGGTGGAGCCGGGTATCGGTGGACATGGTGTCCGTCCTGGGCCGAATGCTCAGCCGGGGATTCGAGCCGGAAATCGACTACGACGAGTACCAGGTAGCGGCGATGCGCACCGCGCTGGAAACCCATCCGGCGGTGCTGCTGTTCTCGCACCGGTCCTACATCGACGGTGCGGTGATGCCGGTGGCGATGCAGGAAAACCGGCTTCCCCCAGTGCACGTCTTCGCCGGCATCAATCTGGCATTCGGTGTGATGGGCCCCTTGCTGCGCCGCTCCGGCGTCATCTTCATCCGGCGCAACATCGGCAATGACCCGCTCTACAAATACGTGCTCAAGGAGTACGTCGGCTACGTCGTCGAGAAGCGATTCAACCTGAGCTGGTCAATCGAGGGTACCCGCTCGCGTACCGGCAAGATGCTGCCGCCCAAACTTGGACTGATGAGTTATGTGGCCGACGCGTATCTGGATGCCCGCAGCGACGACATTCTGCTGCAAGGGGTTTCGATCAGCTTCGACCAATTGCATGAAACCGCCGAATATGCCGCCTACGCGCGCGGCGGCGAAAAACGGCCCGAGGGCTTCAGCTGGCTGTACAACTTCATCAAAGCCCAGGGCGAACGCAACTACGGCAAAATCTATGTCCGCTTTCCTGAGGCCGTCTCGATGCGCCAACACCTTGGGCCGCCGGGCGGCTCGATAGCACAAGACGAAGCCGCCAGACGCCTTGCCCTGCAGAAGATGTCGTTCGAGGTCGCGTGGCGGATCCTACGGGCAACCCCGGTGAACGCCACCGGGCTGGTGTCTGCGCTGCTACTGACCACCCACGGCGTGGCGTTGACCCTTGGCCAGCTGCACCACACCCTGCAGGATTCGCTGGACTACCTCGAGCGCAAACAAACCCCGGTGTCTACCAGTGCGCTGCGGCTACGCACACCGGAGGGTGTTCGCGCGGCGGTGGATGCGCTGTCTAATGGGCATCCGGTCACCCGCGTAGACGGTGGCCGAGAACCGGTGTGGCGCATCGCGCCCGAAGACGAGCACGCCGCAGCGTTTTACCGTAACTCGGTGATCCATGCCTTTCTGGAGACCGCGATCGTCGAACTGGCGCTGGCCCATGCCGGGCACGCCGACGGCGATCGGGTGGAGGCGTTCTGGAAACAGGCCATGCGGCTGAGAGACCTGCTGAAATTCGACTTCTACTTCGCCGATTCAGCGGCGTTCCGCGACAACATCGCCGAAGAGATGGCGTGGCACCAGGATTGGGAAGCTCACGTCGCGGCCGGCGGCGACCAGATCGACGCGATGCTCTTCGAGAAGCGACCGTTGATGTCAGACGCCATGCTTCGGGTGTTTTTCGAGGCCTACGAGATCGTCTCCGACGTTCTGCGCGACGCCCCGGCCGATATCGGTGAGAAAGAATTGACCCAGTTGGCGCTCGGCGTCGGCCGCCAATACGTCGCGCAGGGCCGGGTCAGCAGCAGCGAACCGGTGTCGACGCTGTTGTTCGCCACCGCCCGCCAGGTGGTGGCCGACCAGCACCTGTTGGAGCCTGCCGCGGACCTGGCCGAGCGACGCAACGCGTTCAGGCGCGAGTTGCGCGAGATTCTGCACGATTTCGACCACGTGGCGCAGATCGCGCGCCATCAGTTCGTCGCCCGTGAAGTCGAGGCCCGGCGGCGCGCGGCAAGCTAGCTACCCGCTTCTACCCTGTATCCATGACGGATGCGGCGATTGCCAGCCGGCGGCGCGCTACGGTGTGGCCGCTGCTGGCCGGCGTCGCTGCACTGGCCGGCTGCACAGCCGCCGGTATTGCGGCGTTGTCGCTGGCCGACGCGCTGATCGCTACCGGACTGCCCGATCCGGGTCCGGCGACCACGCTGGGATTACCGTTCGTACGCGCCGCCGGGGAGATCGCTGCGGTGCTGGCGGTCGGGTCGTTTCTGTTCGCGGCATTTCTGGTGCCACCGCAAGACAGCGGGGTGCTCGACGCAGACGGCTATCGCGCGTTGCGGCTGGGCACCGTCGCGTCCGGCGGGTGGGCGGTGTGTGCGGCGCTGCTGGTCCCGCTGACCATTTCCGACGTCTCCGGTCAGCCGCTGTCCGCCCATCTCAACCCGGTGACACTCTGGTCGCTGGCCGGGCTGATCAACACGGCGGACGCCTGGCGGTGGACCGCGTTGATCGCCGCCGCGGTGATGATGGCCAGTTTGGCGGTGCTGCGCTGGTCGTGGACGCCGCTGCTGCTGGCCGGGTCCCTGGTGACGCTGGTGCCCCTCGGCCTGACCGGACACTCGTCGGCGGGCGGGTCGCATGACCTGGCCACCAACAGCCTGCTCATCCACCTCGTCGCCGCCGGTCTGTGGGCCGGGGGCCTGCTGGTGCTGTTGGCCCATGCCACGCGCGGCGGCGGACACGCCGACCTGGTGGCGCGGCGGTTCTCCGCGCTGGCGCTGTGGTGTTTTGCCGCGATGGCCCTCAGCGGAGTCGTCAATGCCCTGGTGCGGGTTGTTCCGTCGGATCTGATGACCACCGACTACGGGCGGCTGGTGATCGCCAAGTTCGTCGCCTTGTGTCTGCTCGGTGTCGTCGGCTACCGACAACGACGCACCGGAGTCGCTGCGCTGCAAAAAGATCCGAACGCGCGACGCGTTCTGATCCGGCTGGCGCTGATCGAGGCCGCGGTGCTCGGCGTGACCTTCGGGATCGCCGTCGGGCTGGGCCGCACACCGCCGCCACCGCCGCCGATCATCCGGCCGTCGATTCCCGAGGTAGCGATCGGATACGACTTCGCCGGACCGCCCACTGTCGTCCGGGTGTTGTTCGACTGGCGCTTCGACCTGATCTTCGGCACCGCGGCAATCGTGGCCGCGGCGCTGTATGTGGCCGGCGTGCGTCGACTGCATCGCCGCGGCGACAGTTGGCCGCGCGGCCGGACGTTGACCTGGCTGCTGGGCTGCGGCGTGCTGCTGTTCGTGACGTCCTCGGGGGTGGGCCGCTACATGCCGGCCATGTTCAGCATGCACATGGCCGCCCACATGGTGCTGTCGATGCTGATTCCGATTCTGTTGGCGCTGGGCGCTCCGGTCAGTCTCGCCCTGCGGGCGCTGCCGGCTGCCGGGCGTGGTGAGCCACCCGGTATGCGGGAATGGCTGTTGGCCGCGCTGCACAGCCGCTTGTCGCGGTTCCTCACCAACCCGGTGGTCGCCACCGTGTTGTTCGTCGCGGGGTTCTACGGGCTGTACTTCGGCGGCATCTTCGACGCCGCAGCCGGCAGCCATGTCGGCCACGTCTTGATGAACGTGCACTTCCTCCTCACCGGCTACCTCTTCTACTGGGTGGTGATCGGCATCGACCCCACACCGCGGCCGATCCCGCCGCTGGCCAAAGTGGCGGTCGTGTTTGCGTCGTTGCCGCTGCACGCCTTCTTCGGGGTGGTCCTCATGGGCACTCGCGACATCCTCGGCGAAGGCTTCTATCGCTCGCTGCAGCTGAGTTGGCATACCGATCTGCTCGGCGACCAACGACTCGGTGGTGGAATCGCTTGGGCAGCAGGTGAAATGCCGCTCGTGATCGTGATGATCGCGTTGCTGGTGCAGTGGAGCCGCAGCGATCAGCGCACCGCCAAGCGGCTGGACCGCGCCGCCGAACGAGACGACGACGCCGAGTTGGCCGCCTATAACGCGATGCTGGCCGAACTGGCCCGCCGCGACACGTCCGGCCAGCGCTAAGCCGGCTACTCCCGCAGCCCTGCCTCGACGATGGCGTGCGCCTCCTGCTCGGTCTTCACCGACGGTCCGGAACCGGGTAAGCGCTTACCGGCCACCTCCGGGGTAAACCACACCGCGACCACGCCCACCACACCCGCGGCCATCAGGATGTAGGCCGGCACCATCACTCTGCCGGTGCCGGATACCAGTGCCTCGGCGATCAGCGGGGTGGTACCGCCGAACGCCGATACCGAGATGTTGAACCCGATGGCCACCGCGAAGTTACGCACATTGGTGGGAAAGAGCGCCGGTAGCGTCGACGGCGTGACGCTGCTGAAGCACAGCAGCATCATCCCGATGAGCATCACCCCGATGAGCCTTTCCGCGTAGCCCGTGCCATGGCGGATCAGCAGGAATGCCGGGATCGAGGCCACGATGAGCAGGCCACACCCGGTCCACAGGATCGGTTTGCGGCCGATGCGGTCGGACAACTTTGCGACCGACACCACCGCCACCAGCATCATGACCAGCACCGCCACGATCATCAACAGTCCACTGCTGCCGCTGATGCGGCCGACTTGCTTGAAGTACGTGGGCAAATACCCGGTGAGCATGTAGTTGGTGACATTCTCCGCCAGCACCAACCCCATGACGATCAGCAGCGACTTCCGATGCTGCACGACCGTCTGCTCGAATTGCTGCCAGCCGCCCTTACCGGTCTCGCTCTCGCTCTCGCTCATCTGCTCGTAGGCCGGCGACTCCTCGATCCGCAACCGCATGAACAGCGCGACGAGGGCCAACGGGACGCCCAGCAGATATGGGATGCGCCAGCCCCAACTCGCCATGTCGGCGATGGACAGCTGCGTCTGCAAGCCCGTCACCACTGCCGCGCCCACTACATACCCGCTCAGCGTGCCCAGCGGCAGAAACCCGGCCAGCGTGCCGCGGCTGCGGTCCGGGGCGTGTTCGCTCACGTAGGTCATCGCGCCGACGTACTCGCCGCCGGTGGAGAAGCCCTGCAGGATTCGGGTGACGATGAGCAGGACCGGCGCCCAGATGCCGATGTTTTCGTAGCCGGGAAGCAAACCGGTCACCGTGGTGCCTACCGCCATCAGCGTGACTGTCATGACCAGGACCTTTTTGCGGCCAATCCGGTCACCGAGCGAACCGAAGACAACCCCGCCGAACGGCCGCACTGCGAACGCGGCCGCCAGGGTGCCGAAGGTGGCGATCAGACCAACTGCGCTGGAGCTGTCGGTGGGGTAGAACACCCGCGCGATCGTGGTGGCCAGGAAGCCGTAGATGCCGAAGTCGTACCACTCCATGAAATTGCCGATCGCGGTGCCGGCGATCGATCGGCGCATGGCCGCCGGATCAGAAACCCGGATCTCGTGGCGTGCCCACTTCCGGTGGTGAGTGTGTTCATCGCTGTCTCGTCGGCTTGTGGTAGCCACCGCAAGACGGTATATCACTCGCCCGGCTCGCCCAATTCCTCGACGTTCCAAGGCGAATACCGCCGCAACCAAAGCGGCCTGCGCTGGCGGCAGCGGTGCCCCCTACGATGTCTGGCATGTCCAGGCTTCTAGCCGTACCGGCCGTTGCAAGCGTCCTTGTTGCCCTTGTCGCCGGCTGCGCTCCCGCGTCCTCGCCGCCGCCGCCGTCGTCGTCAACGTCGTCGCCACCGTTGTCGTCGTCAGCGTCATCGTCGACTTCGCCCTCGAAGCAGGCCGACGAGCCGCTGCCGGACCCGGCGGCATTGCTCAAGGAGTCCAGCACGACCACCAAGGACCTCAAGAGCGTGCACGTGGTGCAATCTGTGGCCGGCAAAATTGCGGAGATGCCGGTCAAGAGGTTGGAGGGCGACCTGTCCAGGGAACCCGGTCCCGCGGCCAAGGGCAATGCCAAGATCACGATCATGGCCGCGGAAGTTGAGATCGCATTTGTCGAATTCGACAGCCGCCTGTATGTGGCGCTGCCCGGTGAGGGCTTCAAAGATTACGGGCCTACGTCCAACGTCTACGACGTAGCCGCAATGCTGAACCCGGACACTGGGCTGGCCAACATGATGTCCGATTTCATCGATCCCAAAGTCGAAGGCCGTGAAACCGTCGGCGGCCAGCAGACAATTCGGGTTTCCGGCAAGGTCACCGCGGACGCGGTGAACAAAATCGTGCCGCTGGGCACCACCAAGCGGATGTCAACCACTGTCTGGATCCAGGAAAGCGGAGACCACCAGCTCGTGCAGGCCATGTTCGGACCGAGCAAGGACGACTACATCGAGATGTTTTTCTCGAATTGGAACGTACCGGTCACTGTCGACAGGCCTGCGCTGGCGTGATCGCCGACTAGGCGTTTCGTCGCGGCGCCGTTGCTAGCGGAGCCTTATCCCCAGAAGGCAGTTTCTCCACAGCTGCCACCCATTGCGGAGGTTGATCCGGCCGGAGTGTCGCGCCGCCGGCGCTCAATGTGAGCAGCACCGGCGGGCACCGAAGCGACCGCCGCAATCCGGAAGGGATGAGCAATGTTCGAAACGCCGCTGACCGTAGTCGGGAACATCGTCAACGACCTACAACGCCGCCAGGTCGGCGACCAAGAGGTGATCAAGTTCCGCGTCGCGAGCAACTCGCGCCGACGGGGCCCCGACGGCACCTGGGAGCCCGGCAATTCACTATTCGTCACCGTCAACTGCTGGGGCCGGCTGGTCACCGGCGTGGGCGCGTCGCTGCGCAAGGGCTCGGCAGTGATCGTCGCCGGCCACGTGCACACCAGCGAGTACGAGGACAAAGAGGGCATCCGCCGGTCGTCGCTGGAAATGCGGGCCACAGCCGTCGGCCCCGATCTGTCCCGCTGCATCGCGCGGGTGGAAAAGACGGTTGCCGCAGAAACCGACGCGTCATCGCAGCCTGAGGCCGTGGCGGAAGTCGAGACCGGCCTGCCGCTATCGGCTTAGTCGGCGTTGCCGCAGCGTTGCCTAGGATGGGCCACGAGCACTTCCGAAAGACCAGAGAGGTAACACTGCTGCATGGCTGAGTTCATCTACACGATGAAAAAGGTCCGCAAGGCGCACGGCGACAAAGTCATCCTCGACGACGTCACACTGAGCTTTCTGCCCGGTGCCAAGATCGGTGTCGTGGGCCCCAACGGGGCCGGCAAGTCGAGCGTCTTGCGGATCATGGCCGGCCTGGACAAGCCCAACAACGGGGACGCTTTCCTGGCCACCGGCGCCACCGTCGGCATCCTGCAACAGGAGCCGCCGCTGAACGAGGAGAAGACCGTTCGCGGCAATGTCGAAGAAGGTCTCGGCGAACTGAAAATCAAGCTCGACCGGTTCAACGAGGTCGCCGAACTGATGGCCACCGACTACACCGACGAGCTGATGGAGGAGATGGGTCGGCTGCAAGAAGAGCTCGACCACGCCGGCGCCTGGGACATCGACTCCCAGCTCGAGCAGGCGATGGACGCGTTGCGCTGCCCGCCGCCCGATGAGCCGGTCACCCACCTGTCCGGCGGCGAGCGGCGTCGGGTCGCGTTGTGCAAGCTGCTGCTGTCCAAACCCGACCTGCTGCTGCTCGACGAGCCGACCAACCACCTGGACGCGGAAAGCGTGCAGTGGCTCGAGCAGCACCTGGCCAGCTACCCGGGGGCGATCCTGGCGGTCACCCACGACCGCTACTTCCTCGACAACGTCGCCGAATGGATCCTCGAACTCGACCGGGGCCGCGCGTACCCGTATGAGGGCAACTACTCCACCTATTTGGAGAAGAAGACCGAGCGGCTGGCGGTGCAGGGCCGCAAGGACGCCAAGCTGCAAAAGCGCCTGCAAGACGAGCTGGCCTGGGTGCGTTCCGGCGCCAAGGCACGGCAAGCCAAGAGCAAGGCGCGATTGCAGCGCTATGAGGAGATGGCCGCCGAGGCGGAAAAGACCCGCAAGCTCGACTTCGAGGAGATCCAGATCCCGCCCGGCCCGCGGTTGGGAAATGTGGTGGTCGAGGTCGAACACCTGGACAAGGGCTTCGAAGGGCGCCCGCTGATCAAGGATCTGTCGTTCACGCTGCCCCGCAACGGCATCGTCGGTGTCATCGGACCCAACGGGGTCGGCAAGACCACGCTGTTCAAGACCATCGTCGGCCTCGAACCACCCGACAGCGGCACCGTCAAGGTCGGCGAGACCGTCAAGATCAGCTACGTCGATCAGACTCGCGCCGGGATCGACCCCAAAAAGACCGTGTGGGAGGTCGTCTCCGATGGCCTCGACCACATCCAGGTCGGGCAAAGCGAGATCCCGTCGCGCGCCTATGTCTCCGCCTTCGGTTTCAAGGGACCCGACCAGCAGAAGCCGGCCGGGGTGCTGTCTGGTGGCGAACGCAACCGACTCAATTTGGCGCTGACGCTCAAAGAAGGCGGCAACCTGATCCTGCTCGACGAGCCCACCAACGACCTCGACGTCGAGACGTTGAGCTCGTTGGAGAACGCATTGGAGAAATTCCCCGGCTGCGCGGTGGTGATCTCACACGATCGCTGGTTTTTGGACCGCACCTGTACGCACATCTTGGCGTGGGAGGGCGACGCCGACAACGAGGCCAAGTGGTTCTGGTTCGAAGGCAACTTCGGTGCGTATGAAGAAAACAAGGTCGAACGACTCGGCGTGGAGGCCGCCCGTCCGCACAGAGTGACCCACCGCAGGCTCACTCGCGACTAGTGTCGGCGGCAGCAGCGCTGGTAGGCGTGCTGAGTCAGGAGCCGTCGGCATGACGATTGACCCAGGGGGACGACCGGAACATCCGGGCCCCGCCAATCGGGGCCATCCCCACCCCGGGCCTCCGGCACGTCCTGCACCGGCGTCAAAGCACGACTTCCAGCTGCCGGCCGGCTGGACCGAATTCGCCGGGGCGGACGACATTCCGTACTGGATTCCGAAGGCTTACACCGCTACCTACCGTGGCCCGCACGGCGACGCGCCCGACACCGACCGGCAGTTCGCTGATACCGCCGTTATCAACCGCGCCGCTGCCGGGGCGGTGACACCGGCGATGCTCAGCGCCCATTTCCGCCTGGCGCAGCACCGCCGCCCCGGCGACACTCGGGTGGCGGTCTATCCGGCCGACGACCGTGCGGGCATCGGCCCCGCGATGCAAGTGGTCACCGAGTACGGCGCCATGCTGATGGACTCCGTCGCGGTCCTGCTGCATCGGCTGGGGGTGGCTTATGTCGGCATCATGAATCCGGTATTCGCGGTGCGCCGCAACCCCTCTGGCGATCTGGTGAGCGTCGGACCGAACAGCGCCGGGCCCGCGCCGGGCGATGGCCACCAGATCACTGAGATGTGGATCCACGTGCAGCTCTCACCGTCGGCACACCGCAAAGCCCTCGCCGAGGCCGAACGACTGCTGCCCAACGTGATGGCCGACGTCCGCCAGGTCGCAGCCGATTCCACCGCGATGACCGCGACCCTCAACGGACTGGCCGACAACGTCGAAACCGACCGGGACGGACGCTTTTCGGGCCCGGACCGACGTGATGTCGCCGCCCTGTTGCGCTGGCTGGCTGACGGACACTTCATCCTGCTGGGTTACCAACGTGGCCCGGTGCTCGACGGGCAGGTGTCCGTCGACGAATCAGCGCGACTGGGCGTGCTGAGGCTGCGCAAGGCGTCGCGGCCCCGGCTGACCGAAGACAACAAGCTACTGGTGCTCGCCCAGGCGACCGCTCCCAGTTATGTGCGTTTCGGCGCCTACCCCTACATCGTCGTCATCCGGGAAAACAGCGGCAACCGCGTCGTCGAGCATCGGTTCGTCGGACTCTTCACCGTCGCCGCCATGAACGCCAACGTCTTGGAGATCCCGTTGATCGCCGGCCAGGTGCAAGAGGCGCTCGCGTTGTCCGAACGCGACCCCAGTCATCCGGGGCAACTGCTGCTCGACATCATCCAGACGGTGCCGCGTTCGGAGCTGTTCGCCCTGGACGCCCAACGGCTGCTAACGATGGCGAGGGCCGTCGTGGATCTCGGGTCGCGGCGACGGGCACTGCTGTTCCTGCGCGCCGATCGGCTCGGACAACTCGTGTCGTGTCTGGTTTATCTGCCGCGCGACCGCTACACCACTGCCGTCCGGCTGGAAATGCAGGACACCCTGGTCCGCGAATTCGGTGGCACCAGCCTGGAATATACCGCCCGGGTCAGCGAGGCGCCTTGGGCGCTAGTGCATTTCGTCGTCCGGCTGTCGGAAGCATCCGCTTCGTCGGGCGTCGACACCTCCGAGGCCAACCGCGTACGCATCCAGGGCCTGCTGACTGAGGCTACCCGCACATGGGGCGACCGGTTGCTCGGTGCTGTGCAAAGCGGCTCCATCGCGCAACGCGAGGCCGAACACTACGCGGCGGCTTTCCCGGAGGCATACAAACAGGCCGTCGCTCCCGCCGACGCCATCAAGGAGATCGCGGTCATCGAGTCGTTGAGCGACGATTCGGTCAAACTGGTGTTCTCCGATCACGACGACGGCGACGGGATCGCGCTGCTGACGTGGTATTTGGGCGGCAGGACAGCGTCTCTGAGCCGACTGCTGCCGATGCTGCAATCGATGGGCGTGGTGGTGCTCGAGGAGCGACCGTTCAGCGTCGCCCGTTCCGACGGATTGGAGGTGTGGATCTATCAATTCAAGATCTCGCCGCATCCCACTATCTCCCTGGCGTCAGAAGGGCCTGAGCGCGAAGCCGCCGCACAGCGATTCGCCGACGCGGTGACCGCGATCTGGCAGGGGCGCGTCGAGATCGACCGATTCAACGAGCTGGTGCTGCGCGCCGACCTCACCTGGCCGCAAGTCGTAGTGCTACGCAGCTACGCAAAGTATCTGCGGCAGGCCGGTTTCCCCTACAGCCAGCCACATATCGAATCGGTGCTCACCGAAAACCCGGACACCGCAGGGGCGCTGGTCGCGCTATTTGAGGCGTTGTTCGATCCGGACCCGTCCAGTTCGCCGAAGAGCCGGGATGCCCAATCCGCGGCCGCGACCGTCGCCGCGAACATCGACGCGCTGCAGAGCCTCGACACCGACCGCGTTCTGCGAGCGTTCGCCTCGCTGATTCAGGCAACGTTACGGACCAACTATTTCGTGACACAGCAGGGCTCGGCTCGAAGCCGAAACGTACTCGCGCTCAAGCTCGACGCCCAACTGATCGACGAGTTGCCGCTGCCTCGACCGAAGTTCGAGATTTTCGTCTACTCGCCGCGCGTCGAAGGCGTGCACCTTCGATTCGGTTACGTGGCACGCGGTGGGCTGCGCTGGTCGGACCGTCGAGACGACTTCCGAACCGAAATCCTGGGCCTGGTCAAGGCGCAGGCAGTGAAGAACGCCGTCATCGTCCCCGTCGGCGCCAAGGGTGGATTCGTCGTCAAACGGCCGCCGCTGCCCACCGGTGACCCCGCCGCACACCGAGACGCCAGCCGCGAGGAGGGCGTGGCCTGCTACAAACTGTTCATCTCGGGCCTGCTCGAGATCACAGACAACGTCGACCACACCACCGGTGAGGTCAGCGCCCCACCCGAGGTGGTGCGTCGCGACGGCGACGATGCCTACCTGGTGGTGGCCGCCGACAAAGGCACCGCCGCGTTCTCCGACATCGCCAACGACCTCGCCAAGTCGTACGGGTTCTGGCTAGGCGACGCGTTCGCCTCCGGCGGTTCGGTGGGATATGACCACAAGGCCATGGGCATCACCGCCCGTGGCGCGTGGGAGGCCGTCAAGCGCCATTTCCGGGAGATGGGCGTCGACACTCAAAGCGAAGACTTCACCGTGGCGGGGATCGGCGATATGAGCGGCGACGTGTTCGGCAACGGCATGCTGCTGTCCAAACACATTCGGTTGGTCGCCGCCTTCGACCACCGGCACATCTTCCTCGACCCCGATCCGGATGCCGCGGCTTCCTGGGAGGAACGCCGCCGGCTGTTCGAGCAGCCTCGCTCCAGCTGGGACGACTACGACACGTCGCTGATCAGCGAAGGCGGCGGGGTCCACAGCCGCGAACACAAAACCATCCCGATCAGCGATCAGGTCCGCTCCGCGCTGGGGATCGAGGACGACGTCAGCGAGATGGCACCGCCCAACCTGGTGCGCGCGATCCTCAAAGCGCCGGTGGACCTGCTCTACAACGGCGGTATCGGCACCTACATCAAGGCCGAAACCGAATCCGACTCCGATGTCGGCGACCGGGCCAACGATTTGGTACGAGTCAACGCGAACCAGCTGCGCGCCAAGGTCGTTGCCGAGGGCGGAAACCTCGGCGTCACCTCCCTTGGCCGGGTCGAGTTCGACCTGTGCGGCGGCCGGATCAACACCGACGCGATGGACAACTCAGCCGGTGTGGACTGCTCCGACCACGAGGTCAACATCAAGATCCTGGTCGACGCCGCGGTCACCGCCGGCAAGGTCAAGCCCGAGGAACGTACCGAGCTACTGGAGTCGATGACCGACGAAGTCGCCGACTTGGTGCTCGCCGACAACATCGACCAGAACGACCTGATGGGTACCAGCCGGGCCAATGCCGCCAGCTTGCTGCCGGTCCATGCCGACCAGATCAAATACCTTGTGGCAGAACGCGGCCTGAACCGCGAGCTCGAAGCCCTGCCGACGGAGAAGGAGATCCACCGGCGCGCCGAGGCCGGGCTCGGGCTCACCTCACCGGAACTGGCCACGCTGATGGCACATGTCAAGCTCGTGCTCAAAGACGAGTTGCTGGGCACCGACCTACCCGATCAGGAAGTGTTCGCTTCCTGGTTGCCGCAGTACTTTCCGGCGGTGCTGCGGGAGCGGTTGGGTGCCGAGATCCGTTCCCATCAGCTGCGCCGCGAGATCGTAACCACCCTGCTGATCAACGATTTGATCGACACCAGCGGCATCACCTATGCCTACCGCATCACCGAAGATGTTGGCGTGAGCCCGGTCGACGCGGTCCGCACCTATGTGGCGACCGATGCGATTTTCGGGGTGGGGGAGTTGTGGCGCCAGATCCGCGCGGCCGGCTTGTCCGTTTCACTGTCGGACCGCATGACGCTGGATACCCGCCGGCTGATCGACCGGTCCGGGCGTTGGCTGCTCAATTACCGGCCACAGCCGCTGGCAGTCGGCGCCGAGATCAACCGGTTCGCCAAGACAGTACGGGCGTTGGCGCCACGGATCTCGGAGTGGGTGCGCGGTGACGACAAAGCCATCGTCGAGAGGGAAGCCGCCGAATTCATCTCCCAGGGCGTCCCGGACGAGTTGGCCTACAGCGTTGCCACCGGTTTGTACCGTTACAGCCTGCTCGACATCATCGACATCGCGGACATCGACGACCGGGACGCCGCGGAGGTCGCCGACACCTACTTCGCGCTGATGGACCGCCTCGGTACCGACGGGCTGCTGACCGCGGTCTCTGAGCTGCCCCGGATAGACCGCTGGCATTCGTTGGCGCGCTTGGCTATTCGCGATGACATCTACGCCTCTTTGCGCGCTTTGTGTTTCGACGTGCTGGCTGTCGGCGAGCCGGACGAGAGCGCCGAAGAGAAGATCGGCGAATGGGAACACACCAGCGCGTCGCGAGTCGAGCGGGCACGTCGCACGCTCACCGAGATCTATGAAAGCGGTGACAAGGACCTGGCTACGCTGTCGGTGGCAGCACGTCAGATTCGGCGCATGACGCGCACTAGCGGACGGGGATCATCGGGGTGACCAATGGCTTTGTCGCACCTGTGCCGGTGCGGTGGTCGGACATCGACATGTACCAGCACATCAACCACGCCACCATGGTCACCATTCTCGAAGAGGCCCGCGTGCCGTTTCTGCGGGAACCCTTCGGTGCCGATATCACCACCATCGGTCTGCTGATCGCCGACGTGCGGGTCACCTACAAAGATCAGCTCCGACTGGCGGATTCGCCGCTGCAGGTGACCATGTGGGTGAAGCGGCTGAGAGCGGTGGACTTCACGGTCGGCTATGAGGTGCGGTCAGTCAACGCCGATCCGGCCGCCAAACCCGCGGTGGTGGCCGAAACACAGCTCGCCGCAGTCCACATCGACGAGCAGCGGCTGGTGCGGCTCACGCCGCACCATCGGGAGTACCTGCAGCGGTGGCAGCGGTAGCTACAACAGCCAGGCCGCAGCGTTCGACGGCAATTCACCGTCTGCGACGGGTGCGCTCGCGAACAGAATTTCACCCTCGGGCAGCCGTAGCGGCCGATTCCCGGCGTTGAGCACGCACACCAACTCGCCGCGGGTGAACATCAACGCACCGGGCGGCGCGGTCAGCCAGTCGATCCGGGAGCCTTTGAATTCCGCTCGGCGGCTGCGGAGTTCGAGCGCGCGCCGGAAGAACGCCAGCGTCGAGCCGGTATCGGCACGTTGCTTCTCGGCGGTCAGTGCCGCCCAGTCCGGTGGAATCGGCAGCCACGTGTCGGCAGCGGTCGAGAACCCGAATGGCGGTATGTCACCGTCCCACGGCATCGGAACGCGGCACCCGTCGCGGCCACGCTCGGTGTGCCCCGAGCGTTCCCACGTCGGGTCCTGCAGCACCTCATCGGGCAACTCCGCGTTCGGTAGTCCGAGCTCTTCCCCGTTGTAGATGAACACTGCGCCGGGCAGGGCAAGCATCACCATCGCCATCGCACGCGCCCGGGCCAGCCCGACCGCGCCGCCGCCGTAGCGGGTGACTTCCCGTTCGACGTCGTGGTTGGACAGTGTCCAAGTCGGGGTGGCATTTTCGATCGCCGCCGCGGCCAGCGAGTTCTCGATCGCGTCGCGGATGTCGGTGGCGTCGAAATGCGCCTGCACCAACCGGAAATTGAAGCCCAGGTGCAATTCGTCGGGGCGCAGATACTCTGCCCACCGGGCGTTGTCGTGGACCCACACCTCCCCGATGGTCACCGCGCCGGGATAGTCATCGATGACGGTGCGGATGTCGCGATGAATCGCATGCACATCCGGGTGGTTGAACCGGGGGTCGTCATCCTTGTTGCGCAACATCCGGCTCCGGTCGACGGCCGCCATGTCCGGCAGACCGGGCGGCTTGGCCATCCCGTGAGCGACGTCGATGCGGAAGCCGTCCACCCCGCGTTCCAGCCAGAACCGCAGCGTCTTCTCGAAATCGTCGAAGATCTCCGGGTTGTCCCAATTCAAGTCTGGCTGCTCGGCATCGAACAGGTGCAGATACCACTGGCCCGGATTGCCGTCGGGCTCGCTGACCCGGGTCCAGGCCGGACCGCCGAACACCGACTCCCAGTTGTTCGGCGGCTCCAGCCCGCCGGGGCCGCGGCCGTCGCGGAAGATGTAGCGTTCGCGCGCGTCGGTGCCGGGGCCAGCGGCCAGCGCGGCTTGGAACCACGGGTGCGCCGAACTGGTGTGGTTGGGCACCAGATCCATGGTGATCTTGATGTTCCGGTCGTGCGCCGCCGCGATCAGCCGCTCGAGGGCGGCCAGACCGCCGAACAACGGGTCGACGTCACGCGGATCGGCGACGTCATAGCCGTGGTCGGCCATCGGCGACACGGTGACCGGATTAATCCAGATCGCGTCGATGCCCAGCTGGGCGAGGTAGTCCAATCGGGCGGTCACCCCGTCGAGGTCGCCGACGCCGTCGCCGTCGCTGTCGGCGAACGAACGCGGATAGACCTGGTAAAACACCGCGTCGCGCCACCACGGCGCACTGTGACGACCCATCAGAACGCGGAGTTGACCAGTGAGTGCGCCGCCATCTGCAGGTAGTCCAGCAGCTCCTGGCGATGCTGGTCGTCCAAGGTCTGCGAGTCGATGGATGCGATCGCAGTGTGCATACACCGCAACCAGGCATCGCGTTCGATCGGCGTGATCCGGAACGGAACGTGGCGCATCCGCAGCCGCGGGTGGCCTCGCCGCTCGGAGTAGGTCCGCGGACCGCCCCAGTACTGCTCGAGGAACATCCGCAACCGCTCCTCGGCCCCGTCCAAGTCATCCTCGGGATAAAGCGGGCGCAGAATTTCGTCCTCGGCGACCAGCTCGTAGAAACGCGCGACGATGGCGTGGAAAGTCTCGGCGCCGCCGACGGCGTCATAGAACGACGGTTGTTGTAGCGGTTCCATCTCCTCCATTGTGGGGCATGACGCCGGTGGGCCACCGCCCGCGGTAGCCGGGGCACCGGTTGTTCACCGGATCGACCAGCGCAGACCCGCCAATTTGGCGTGCGGTCGATCGCGAATCATGGTGGACTGTTCGGCGGAGGACGTATGGCGCAGCATAAGAGACGCCGCGGCCACCGCAGTTCCGGTGTCGCGGCAGGGCTAACCGGCCCCGCAACCGGGTCATGCCTGCACAGCGTCGACAGTCCTCCGCCCACTGCGCGTGACGCTGGATCCATCTGGAATCGCCGGCGGGTGCTACTGCTGAACTCCACCTACGAGCCGCTGACCGCACTGCCGATGCGACGGGCGATCATCATGCTGATCTGCGGCAAGGCCGACGTGGTGCACGACGATCCGGCCGGCCCGGTGATCCACTCGGCAACCCGGTCGATCGCGGTGCCGTCGGTGATCCGGCTGCGATCCTATGTGCGGGTGCCCTACCGGGCCCGGGTCCCGATGACCCGCGCGGCGCTGATGCACCGCGACCGCTTCTGCTGCGCCTACTGCGGGTCCAAGGCTGACACCGTCGACCACGTGGTGCCCCGCAGCCGCGGCGGAGACCATTCCTGGGAGAACTGCGTGGCGTGCTGCTCGACGTGCAACCACCGCAAGGGGGATCGGCTGCTGGCCGAGCTGGGCTGGTCGCTGCGGTTGGCGCCCGCATCGCCGAAGGGCCAGCACTGGCGGTTGCTGTCGACAGTCAAAGAACTCGACCCGGCCTGGGCGCGGTATCTGGGTGAGGGAGCCGCGTAGCACTCAGGCGAAGCTTGCCTCACTTGGCTGCGACGTGACGCCGATACCAACGCCGCCCATGCCAGCGCTGGTAATGCCAGGTGGCAGCGGACAACCAGCCGCGTTGATGCAGCCAAAAGCCGGCCGGTGGTTCCAGGGTGGCGCTCTCGCGGCCGAGGGTGATTTCGCCGAGAACCACCCCTTCTCCTTCGTCGGCGCGACGTTCGGCGACGACTGTGCCGCTTGCTGTGGCGATCAGCGTTGAGCCTTCGAAATGACCCCGGTATTGCACCGGCAGCCACGGCATCGGACAGGACAGCGAGCCGGCGTGGGCGGCATGGAGGACCGGCGCACCCACATACTGCGAAAACGACGCCGCCGCGCGACGGGCTGTGGCGGCGTTGGCCTTCTCGAGTCGGACGAACATCGAGCGGGGTGTCCAGGGGGGAACCGACCACCACCCCGAGCCCGTCATGACCAGATCTACCCGGCCGCGTAGGCGTCGAACGGTTTGGGTGCGCATCAATTCCCAGCACACCGCCGCCCCGACCGCGCGCTCCCGGGTGTTCAGGACGCCGTCGTCGTCGCCGCCCACGTAGAACGCGTTCTCCCACATGGTGGGCAGGTCTTTGTTGTGACGTCCCACGACGCCGCCGCCATCAGCGAGCAGGTAGGCGTTGCGAACCTGGCCGTCAGGGTCGCGGCACAAAAACGAGCCTCCGACTAACGCCCCATGGCGAGCGGCCAGCGTGGTCAGTAGGTCGGTGGCCGCACCGTCTGGCGGCAGAGCGGCTGCGGCAAGCGACTTTTCGAACCCTATTCCGGTCGTGAAGAATTCCGGAAGCGCGATGACGGTGGCGCCTGCTTGGCCCGCTTCGTCGGCAAGCCGTTCGCAGGCGGCGAGATTGGCCGAGATATCGCCGAGTACCGCCTCTAACTGCACGGCAGCTGCAAGGACCATGCACCAGACGCTAACACAACGTCAACCATAAGACACAAGGTGTCCTATCGTTGAGCGTGTAAACTCCTGCTGTCGGAAGCCCGCTCGTGATGACGGAGGTGCGATGAGTGCTCTGCTGCGCTCAGTGCGTCTGCAGCGCGGGATGACGCTCGAGCAACTCGCCGAAGCGACCGGACTGACCAAGAGTTACCTCTCGAAGATCGAACGTCAGCGTTCGACCCCTTCGATCGCGGTGGCACTAGAGGTGGCCCGCGCGCTTGAAGTCGATGTAGCGCAGCTGTTCTCCAAGAATTCAGCGGATACGACGCTGTCGATCGACCGCGCCGAGGGACGCTCGGTGGACCGGTACCACGCGGTGGCGGCCGCCATGCTGGGAAAAGCCATGTCTCCCTTTATTGTTCATCCCACCCGTGAGTTCGGCGAGCATCCGCACCCAGTCCACGCTGGACAAGAGTTGGTGTTCATTCATTCCGGGACCGTCGAAATGCGTTGCGGAGATCAGACCGTCACGTTGGAAGCGGGCGACTGCGCATATTTCGACTCGTCACTTCCTCATCAGCTGCGCCGGATCGGACGTGTTCGCAGCGAGGCCATCGTCGTCACATGCACCGACCACAGTCGCAATAGGTAACGGCCGAGGCCCTTTCACTGCCAAGCAGCGGTGGGATACGGTTTGCGTCGTGAGCCTGATGGAGATCCACCTCTATTTCCTCGGAATCCCGTTGTTGCTGGTGATCGTGCTGGTGACGCTGATCTGGTCGCACAAGGGCGCCCATCCGGTGACCTACAAGTTGTCCGAGCCATGGACCCACCCGCCGATCCTGTGGGCCGCCACCGACGAGGCGGTCGGTGATGGTCACCATGGCCATGGCTCCGAATTGACCGTGGGAGGTGGCGCCAGTGGCAAGTGGTGAGATTGCGACCGTCGAACCCGCCGGGTTGCCCAGCGGCTCGGTGATCACCGCCAGTGGACGGATCTCCGGGGTCACCGAGCCCGGCGATGTGTCCGTGCACTACCCATTCCCGATCAAAGACCTCGCCACGCTCGACGACGCGCTGACCTATGGGTCGCGGGACTCCAATGCGCGGTTCGCGGTGTATATCGGCGACCTCGGCGACGACACCGCCGCTCGGGCCCGCGAAATCCTCGCCGACGTGCCGACACCCGACAATGCCGTGCTGGTGGCGGTCTCGCCTGACCAGCGTGCGATCGAGGTCGTTTACGGCTCGCAGCTGAGGGGCCGGGGAGCCGAATCGGCCGCGCCGCTGGGTGTTGCTGCGGCTGCGGCGGCGTTCAAGGACGGCGATCTGCTCGACGGGCTGATCAGTGCGGTCCGGGTGCTGAGTTCCGGTATCTCTCCGGCTTAGTTTCCCGTTCGACCCGGTCGGACAGGTGCGAAATTGCCGGTCTGACCCTCGTCTGCCCGCCCTTAGACTTATGCGCAGCGTAGGTGGGCGCAATCGCTGAGACGAGGGACACGTGACCCAAGAGAATCTGTTCATGGCGACCGACGGTTTGCGGGGGTTTGCTCAGACCCATGCAGACGTCGTATCGGGCGTGTCGGGGTTGCTCGGTTCGACCGCCCAGGCGACCGGTGTTGAGTTGACGCATGGACCGATCGCCTCAGCGGTGCATGCAGCCTTGGGCGGTGCGCTCGGCGCGCGGCAGGGCTCGATTCAAGGGGCAGTCAACGTTGGGAGGCACCTTTCGGAGTCTCTGCAGGCGGCAGCGCACGCCTACGACCAAGCCGACCAGGGCTCGGCGACCCGGCTGGGGGCGGCCGGGGAAGCGACCGGCGGTCCGGGCGGGCCAGGACAGGGCGCACCTGGTGGAGGCAAGGGTTCTGGAGCCGGCGGCGCCAGCCAGATGCTGGGGCAGCTAGGTCAGGTGGGAGGCCAGCTCGCTCAGGCGTTGGCGGGCCTGTTCCAAGGTGGACCCCAGGCACTGGGGCAGCTGGCTCAACCGCTGCTGCAAGGGGTTCAGCAATCCGTTCAACAGGCCGGCCAACTGGCGCAGCAACACGGCGAGCACGCCGCAGGCGATGTCGAAATGGTGTCGGAGAACCGTGATGAAGCAGCGCCCGGCGACAACACTCCGGCCGGTAGGGCGCCGACCGAACACGTGACGTTGGCGAGTGAGACCTCGCCAAAAACCGGGACCACGCCGCTTTAACGGCGCATTGGCACTCGAATAATTTCTGCTCAGAGCCCGGCGTTCGAGACCTTAGACTTATTCGGAGTTTGAGTCCCAGAGAGAGATGCCGGAGTGGGAGCGCTTGACGCCTTTATGTCCACCTGGTCTAACGCGCGTGCGACGTTAGGCGATGGAACACCGCAAGACGGCGCCGAGTTCGATCGCAGCGCTCAATTGCAGCAGGCGCAAAACGGCGTGAAATCGGCGGCGCCCGGGGCACACTGGACCGGCGCCGCGGCCGATGCGTACGGGGAAGCGAACAGCAAGCAAGGCCGAGTGCTCGGGCAGATGGCGGTGCTGGATCAGCGGCTCGGCGCGGAGGTCGATCGGTCTGCTGCGGTGGTGGCTGCGGGGCGCAACAACCTGGACGCGGTCAAACAGTGGGTCATCGATGCGGCCGCGTCGGTGCCGCCGGGTGCGGATCGGGAGCAGATGTTGACGCGGATCGCGCGCAAGGGAATTGCTGATGTCGCCGACGTGGTCCGGCAGTCCAACAGCGAACTCAGTGTGATCGGCGGGCGGATCCGCACCATCGGCAACGAATACCGGGCGCTGGGGCGGCAATAAGGACGGCAACCCGAAGATCACGATTCACATACCAGACCTGTGTGGTCAAGAGTTCACGATCCCGCCGCGGCCCTGAGGAAAATGGATGACATCGAGTTGGTTGCGGCGACGCTGGTTGTGGGTATTGACCGCCGCGATACTGGTGGCCAGCGGCGGCGCGGCGACCATCTGGGTTACACACGACCGTGCCACTCCGTTGAAAAAGGACTGCGCGGTTGTGGAAGACCTCGGCCGCCAATCGCACGAGTTGACGACGTGGATGAACACTGGCCTCGACGACGGCACGTTAGACGACCCAGGTGAGATCGTCGAGAGGGAATCGACGCTCGGTGACAAGCTGCGCGCCGCAGCGGGTTCGGTGACGACACCGGAGATGAAGAAACCGCTGACCACGTGGGCGGACGCCATGGGACTCAACGCACAACTGCAACGCGAGGCCAACAAGATGTCCGCAGAAGAGTATCCGCCCCGGGAGTGGATAGCCAACGTCCACAAATACAACACCATGACGGATGAGGCGCTCGACGCGCTTAACCGGCAATGCCCGGGGCTAAAGCAGGTGGTGCGCGGCTCCTGATTGCTATCCGCTACCTGACCGCAAATTTCCGACAAAGGCTTGGGGTGCGGGCTTTTAGACTTATGAGGGGACTGGTCGCGGGACAGGGGAGATTGGGTGGGAGCGCTTGCCATCTTTATGTCGACCTGGTCTGACGCCCGCTCCACGTTAGGAAACGGTGCTCCACAAGAGGGCGCAGCATTCGATCGTAGCGCTCAATTACGTTGGGCGCAAAGCGGTGTGGAGTCAGCGGCACCGGCGACGCAATGGACCGGTACGGCAGCCGATGCGTACACCGAAGCCAACAACACGCAGGGGCGCGTGCTGGGCCAACTGGCCGTACTGGATCAGCGGCTAGGCGCCGAGGTCGATCGCTCGGCTGCGGTGGTGTCTGCCGGACGACAGATTCTGGATGGTGTCAAGCAGTGGGTGCTCGACGCGGCGGCGTCGGTGCCGCGGGGCGCAGATCATGACCAGGCGCTGATGCCAATCACCCGCAAGGGAATTCGCGACGTGGCCGAGGTGATCAGGCAAGTCGACAGCGACCTCAACCTGATTTGCGCACGTATTCGTACCATCGGTCGCGAGTACGGGGCACTGGGTGTGAAAGACGGGACTGCGACGGTCGACGATTCGCTGTCCAAGCCGCTGCCGGGGGATCCAAAGCAGTTCCATGACTTTTGGGTGAAGCTGAGCCCGGAACAGCAAGAGCGGCTTTACCGCCGAGATCACAGCATCGGCAACCATCCCGGAATGCCGTTCGTCGACAAAGACAAATACAACCGACTGCACCTCGATGAGCTGACCAGGACCACACAGGCCGACGTCGACCGGATGCAACACCGTGTCGACGAGCTGGCGCGGCGAAGGTACATGGGTGATCACAGCGGTGCCGATGTCGACGAATTCACTGTCCTGGCACCGCAACTCCTGGCGGCACGGCACCGCCTCGAGGGGTACCGCGCCGTGCACACCGCTTTGGGCAAGGATGGGCTCAACCGCTACCTGGGACTGATCGACGATCAGGGCCGCGCCGCGGTCTCCATTGGCGAACCCGACCACGCCAAACGCAACGCCACCTTCGTGCCCGGCACCGGTGAAGACCTGCCCCGGCTGCAATACAGCGACGAGAGATCGCGTGCCATGTACGAGGCCGCCTTGCACGCCGACCCCAGTTTGCAGCCCGGCGATGTGGCGGTCACGACATGGATGGGTTATGACCGGCCGATGGATGTGACGCACGCAGCGTCGGCAGATCCCGCACTTGCGGGCGCGGAAGCATTGGATGCGTTCGAGAGTGGGATGCGGGCATCGCATGCCGGCCCGACATCGATTGACACGGTGATCGGGCATAGCTATGGCTCGTCACTGGTGGGTGCGGCAGCCTCGGGCGGGCATCACCTCGACGTGGACAACGTGATCGCGGTGGCCAGCCCCGGTGTACTGGTCGACCGTGCCGCCGATTTCAACCTGGCTCCCAACGCCCAGGTGTACGCCACCCGAGCAGTCAACGACATCATCGAACTAGGCCGCGCTGCCACCGAGTGGACGCTGGGAAGTGACCCGACAGCGCCGGAGTTCGGTGCCACGCTGCTCGACGCCGACCCCGGGCCCGTGGGAGGCCGTGGGCTTCCCGGTGTTGCCGCCCACAGCAGTTACTGGTCTTCTGGCAAGAAGGCGTTGGACAACTTCGGTGCCGTCATCGCCGGCGTCCCGCCGCCCTACCTCGGGCGGCAGTGACAGCGGCCCAATTGTCCCGCCACACGTCAATTCGCGCCGGCAGCATCGAACGCGCGGGCCTTCAGCGCCCGCTTCACTCCGGCCTGCCCCTCCAACACCAGCCTTCGCAACGCCGGCGGCAGCTCCGGGTCGGCCAGAAACTCATCGGCGGCAGCGACGCCGCCCTCACTGATGTCCCAGGACGGATACAGGCCCACCACAACGGTTTGCGCGACCTCGCTGGACCGGCGCTCCCAAACCCCCGGTATCGCCGCGAAGTAGCGTGCCGTGAACGGCTGGAGCAACTCGGCCTGTCCGGGGGAGACGAGGCCGGCGATGATCGAGCGGCCGGTGATGTTGGGCATCGTGTCGTCCTCGGTAACTTCGGTCCACGCCTTCTCCTTGACCGGCAACTGCGGACGCGCCGCCGCCGCTTGCGCACCGTGCCGCTTGCCGGCGGCGGTCGGATCGCGCTGCACCTCGGCATCGATGACATCCGCATCGATGGCACCGGATCTGGCCAGAGCGGTGACCACTCGCCAGCGCAGATCGGTATCCACGGCCAGCCCCGCCAACCCCACCTCGGCGGGATCGCCGGCGAGCAGCGCCGACAGCACCTCGATATGACGCTCGGACAGCACCGATGAACACAACGCGTTGACATACGCCAGTTGATGATCCGAGCCGGCTTCGGCATCGCGGCTCAACTCCAGTAGCCGATCGGCGAACGCCGGCCAGCCTTCTGCGCCCGCCCACTCTGGTTCGGCATACGACCCCAACGCGGCCTGCGCCTGCAGCAATAGCCGTTGTGCCACACCAACTTCGGTTTCGGCGACAACACCACGGCAAACCAGGGCCACGAAGTCGCGGGCCCGCAGTTCGGCATCGCGGGTCATCTCCCAGGCTGCCGACCACACCAAGGTGCGCGGCAGGGGGTCGGCGATATCGGCGATCCGCTGCAATGCGGTGTCCAATGACGAAGGATCCAGTCGCAGCGAGCAGTAGGTCAGGTCGTCGTCGTTGACCAGAATCAACTGCCCGCGTGATACACCGATCAACGCCGGGACGTCCGTACTCGGGCCGTCGACGTCCAGTTCTTCGCGATGCACCCGCACCAACCGGCCCGATCCGTCGTCGTCGTAAATACCGACTGCGAGGCGATGCACCCGTGTCTCACCGGCACCCGGCGCGGCACCGCTTTGGGCTACGGCGAACCGGGTGAACCGACCGTCGCCGTCGACGTCGAAATCGGCGCGCAGCGTGTTGAGCCCAGTGGTCTTGAGCCACTGTCGTCCCCAGTCGGACAAGTCGCGTCCCGACGACTTCTCCAGCGCGCCAAGTAGATCTGCGAACGTGGCATTGTCAAACGCGTGCTCGCGGAAGTAGTCGCGCAGACCGGCCAGGAAATGCTCCAGTCCGACGTACGCCACGAGCTGTTTGAGCACAGACGCACCCTTGGCGTACGTGATGCCATCGAAGTTGACCTCGACCGCGGCCAGGTCGGGAATGTCGGCGGCCACCGGGTGCGTCGAGGGCAGCTGATCCTGTCGGTAGGCCCACGACTTCTCGGCATTGGCGAATGTTGTCCACGCTTCGCTGAACTCGGTTGCCTCGCTTTGACATAGCACCGAGGCGAAGGTGGCGAACGACTCGTTGAGCCACAGGTCGTCCCACCATTGCATGGTGACCAGATCGCCGAACCACATGTGCGCCATCTCGTGCAGCACCGTTTCGGCGCGCCGCTCATAGGAGGCGCGGGTGACCTTGCTGCGAAAGACGTAGTCCTCCAAGAAGGTCACTGCGCCCGCGTTCTCCATCGCGCCGGCGTTGAACTCCGGCACGAACAACTGGTCGTATTTGCCGAATGCATACGGGGTGCCGAAGTGCTTGTGGTAGAAGCCGAATCCCTGCTTGGTCTGAGTGAAGAGCCGTTCGGCGTCCATGAATTCGGCCAGCGTCGCCCGGCAGAAGATGCCTAATGGAATCTCGCCGTGCTCGTCGACGTAGGTGTCGTCCCACCGGGCGTATGGTCCGGCGATCAGAGCCACCAGGTAAGTACTCATCCGCGGAGTGGTGACGAACGTGTGCACACCGTTGTCGACGGCAACGGTGGCACCGTTGGACACCACTTGCCAATGGCTCGGTGCGGTGACCGTGATATCGAAGGTGGCTTTGAGATCGGGCTGATCAAAGCAGGCGAACATCCGCTTGGCGTCCGCGGTTTCGAACTGCGAGTACAGATACACCTCGTCGTCGACCGGGTCGACAAAGCGGTGTAGACCTTCACCGGTATTGGAATACCGGCACGAGGCGTCCACCACGACGACGTTGTGCTCGGCCAGCCCCTTCAGTGCGACGCCGGTCGATTCGTCATAACCGGACACGTCGAGGTCGCGGCCGTTGAGGGTGGCGCTGTGAATCGTGTCGGCAGCGATGTCGATGACGGTGTCGGCGCCGGCGAGCGCACCGAAGTCCACGGTTGTCGTCGATCGGAAGGTGTGTTCGCCGGGCGCACCGTTGCCATCGGTCAAGTCCAGGCTGATGCGGTACCGGTCGACGGTGATGAGCGCTGCGCGTTCGACGGCTTGGTCGCGGGTGAGATTGGGAAGAACCACGTGTCCCAACTTAGCGGGGCGACAGCAGTTGAAAACCGTCCAGCACGGTTGCCGAGCCGGTCACGCTGCCTATCCTTACCCGGAGCCGGTATCGGGGAACACGCGTCGCGTTGCCTCGGTTGTGCTGGGCGGCTACCGCATCATCAATGAGAGGATTTTCCATGCCCGAGAAGTCAGTCGCCGATTTCTGGTTCGACCCGCTGTGCCCGTGGGCATGGATCACCTCGCGCTGGATCCTGGAAGTCGAGAAGGTCCGCGACATCGAGGTCAACTTTCATGTGATGAGCCTGGCCGTGCTCAACGAGAGCCGCGAGGACCTGCCCGAGAAGTACCGGGAGGGCATGGCGAAAGCCTGGGGCCCGGTCCGGGTGGCGATCGCCGCCGAGCAGGCCCACGGTGCCGACGTGCTCGGGCCGCTGTATACCGCGATGGGCACCCGCATTCATAACGAGGACAACAAAGAGCTCGACGACGTGATCAAGCAGTCACTGGCTGAGGTGGGGTTGCCGGCCGAGTTGGCCGCCGCCGCCACCAGCGACGCCAACGATGAGGCGCTGCGCAAGAGCCACCACGCGGGCATGGACCCCGTCGGCGAGGACGTCGGAACCCCGACCATCCATGTCAACGGAGTGGCGTTCTTCGGTCCCGTGCTGTCGAAGATTCCGCGCGGTGAGGAGGCCGGCAAGCTGTGGGACGCCTCGGTGACTTTCGCGTCCTACCCGCACTTCTGGGAGCTCAAGCGAACCCGCACCGAACGACCCGAATTCGACTGACACAATGACCGGCATGCGCGTCTACCTGGGTGCCGACCATGCCGGCTACGAACTCAAGCTGCAGATCAGCGAGCATCTGAAGAAGTCCGGACACGAGCCGATCGACTGCGGCGCGTTCAGCTACGACGCCGAGGACGACTATCCGGCGTTTTGCATCGCCGCCGCCGTGGCCACGGTCGCTGACCCGAGCAGCCTGGGCATCGTGCTGGGCGGATCGGGCAACGGTGAGCAGATCGCGGCCAACAAGGTCCCCGGAGCGCGGTGCGCGCTGGCATGGAGCGTCGAGACCGCGACGCTGGCCCGCGAACACAACAACGCACAGTTGATCGGTATCGGCGGCCGCATGCACACCGTTCCGGAGGCACTGGCCATCGTCGACGCGTTCGTGAACACACCGTGGTCGGAAGCCGAACGCCACCAACGCCGTATCGACATCCTCGCCGAGTACGAACGCACCCATCAGGCACCGCCGGTGCCCGGTGCCCCAACCGAGTAACCCGCCATGCCCGAGGGCCACACGCTGCACCGACTGGCGCGGCTGCACCAGCGCCGGTTTGCCGGCGGGCCGGTGGCCGTCTCCAGTCCGCAGGGCCGGTTCGCCGCGTCGGCCGCCGCGGTCGACGGCCGGGTGCTGCGTCGCACCAGTGTGTGGGGCAAGCATCTGTTCCACCATTACGCCCAAGGCCCCACGGTGCATGTGCACCTCGGTTTGTACGGCACGTTCACCGAATGGGAGCGCCCGCCCGATGAGGCGATGCCCGCGCCGGTCGGCCAGGTGCGGATGCGAATGGTTGGCGCTGAATACGGCACCGATTTGCGCGGCCCGACGGTGTGCGAACTGCTCGACGACGCACAGGTCGCCGAGGTGGTGGCGCGGCTCGGGCCCGACCCATTGCGCCGCGACGCCGACCCGGCCTGGCCATGGTCGCGGATCACCAAGTCGCGCAGGCCAATCGGCGCCCTGCTGATGGACCAGACAGTCATCGCCGGAGTCGGCAACGTCTATCGCAGCGAATTGTTGTTCCGCCACGGCATCGACCCCTATCGGCCCGGCCAGCGGGTCAGCGAAACCGAATTCAGCACGGCATGGACGGATCTGGTGGCGCTGATGAAGGTAGGTCTGCGGCGCGGCAAGATCATCGTGCTCCGTCCCGAACACGACCACGGTGCACCGTCATACGGTCCCGGAAAGCCCCGCACCTACGTCTATCGCCGCGCCGGCGACCCGTGCCGGGTATGTGCGACGGCGGTCCGCACCGCCGAACTGGAGGGCCGCAACGTCTTCTGGTGCCCCGAGTGCCAGACGTGAACCGTCGGCTCAGTTTTTGGTGATGCCCAACGCCGCGTAGATCTCGTCGGACAGTGCGACGCTGCGGGGGTCGGCATTGGCTTTGGTGGCGTCGTACCGGTTCATCACATAGCCGTAGCCGATGCGGTGCTCCAGGTCGACAAATCCGAACGAACCGCCCAGGCCGCCATGCCCGAAGATCCGCGGATTGGGTCCGTTGACGCAGCGCTGGTTGAGCATGTAACCCAAGCCCCAGCCATGGTCCGCGACGCGCGGTCCCAACACCAGATCGGTGTCGAAGCCGCCCTGCGAGGTCCGGACCACCTCCATGTAGCTGCGACTGAGCAGTTTCTCCTGAGCCAACGCGTTGTAGAGGGTCGCCAGCCCCAGCGCCGACACGTGACCTCCGATGTCGGGAAGGTCGAGTTGGCGCCACAGTGTGCGGTTGTTGGACCCGAGTTCGTCGCTGGGGATGAACCCCCACGAGACCGCCAGCCCCGCTTTCGGGTGGTCATCCAGTGTGACCGGGCAGTCGGGAGCATTGGCCAGCAACTCGTCGGGATGCGGTTTGCCGATCAGGTCTGCGCAGCGATACAGGTCGGCCGACGACAAGCCGATGTGGACGTCGGCGTCCAGCGGCTCGGCGATCTCGCTGCGCAGGTACTGACCCAGCGTGTGGCCGGTCACCCGGCGGACTACCTCGCCGAGGATGAAGCCGAAAGTGGACAGGTGATAGCCCTGCGCGGTGCCCGGCTCCCACCAGGGCTCCGCGACGGCCAGCCGCTCGCAGACCAAATCCCAGTCGAGGACGTCCTCGCAGCGCAGTGGACGACGCGGCCCGATCACCCCGGATCGGTGACCCAACACCATGGCGACGGTGATGTCCTGTTTGCCGGCTTGCCCGAACTCGGGCCAGTAGCGGGCCACCGGCGCATGCAGGTCGAGCTCACCGCGTTCGACGAGTTGGTGCACGCAGGTACTCGTCAGGCCCTTGGTAGCGGAGAGCACGGCTGCCAGCGTGTCCTGGCCCCATGGCCAGGAACCGGACTCGTCGGCCGAGCCGCCCCAGAGGTCGACGACAAGCTCGCCGTCCACGTAGATCGCGACCGCCGCGCCGACCTCGTTACGCAGCGCAAAGTTTTGCTCGAACGCGTCGCGGACTCGTTCGAACCGTGGCGTGCACGTGCCGTGGATGTCGATGTCGGCCATCGTCCTTAGGTGCTGGATTGTCGGTCTCCTCAGCCTCGCAGCGCTCGGCCTCGTCGGCCTTCCCTGTCCGGGAACTCCAGCTTGAGCGGGCGACGGGAATCGAACCCGCGTAGCTAGTTTGGAAGACTAGGGCTCTACCATTGAGCTACGCCCGCACGTATCAGTCGAGCGCGACTGTACGTCGCGGCAGACATCAATTCCAAATGATGCCGTCCCGTGTCCTGCTCGTGAGGTGGCTGCCGGGGATGGCTGGGTCGGGCCGTAAGATCGCGAGGTCAGCGCGGGGTGTAGCGCAGCTTGGTAGCGCATCCGCTTTGGGAGCGGAAGGCCGCAGGTTCAAATCCTGTCACCCCGACCAGCCGCCGAGACCCACCCAAGACCAGCAGAACCGACACCGAGGAGTACACCCGTGAAGAGCACCGTCGAGCAGTTGAGCCCCACCCGGGTTCGCATCAATGTCGAGGTGCCGTTCACCGAGCTCGAGCCCGACTTCAATCGTGCCTACAAGGAGCTGGCCAAGCAGGTGCGGCTGCCGGGGTTCCGTCCCGGCAAGGCGCCGGCCAAGCTGCTCGAGGCGCGCATCGGGCGCGAGGCGATGCTCGACCAGGTCATCAGCGAGGCGCTACCCGGCCGCTACAGCCAAGCGGTCACGGAATCCGACGTGCGGCCGCTGGGCCAACCGGAGATCGACGTAACGCAGAAGGAGTACGGCCAGGAGCTGGTCTTCACCGCCGAAGTCGACGTTCGCCCCGAGATCACTCTGCCCGACCTGAGTGCGCTGAAAGTCAGCGTCGATCCGATTGAAGTCAGCGACGACGACGTCGACGCAGAGCTGCAGTCGCTGCGGGCCCGGTTCGGCACGCTGACCGGTGTCGACCGGCCCGCCGCCGAGGGAGATTTCGTGTCGATCGACCTGTCCGCCACCATCGACGGCGAAGATGTGCCCGAAGCGGCGACACAGGGGTTGTCCCACGAAGTCGGTTCCGGTCAGCTGGTCGATGGCCTCGACGAGGCGCTGGTGGGACTGTCCGCCGGTGAATCCAAGGTTTTCACCACCACCATGGCCGCCGGTCCACACGCCGGGAAACAGGCCGAAGTCACCGTCACCGTCGGGTCGGTCAAGGAACGCGAACTGCCCGAGCCCGATGACGAATTCGCGCAATTGGCAAGCGAATTCGACACCATCGAGGAGCTGCGTGCCAACCTGACCGATCAGGTCCGCCGAACCAAGCGCGCCCAACAAGCCGAAGCGATCCGCAACACCACGCTGGACACCTTGCTCGAGCAGGTCGACATTCCACTGCCCGAAGCCGTGGTGCAGGCCCAGGTCGACGACACCCTGCACAACGCCATCCACGGCTTCGACCACGACGAAGCCAAGTTCGCCGAGGCGCTGGCTGAGCAAGGGTCATCACGCGAAGAGTTCGACGCCGACACCCGGTCGGCGGCCGAGAAGGCGATCAAGACCCAGCTGCTGATGGACACGCTGGCCGAGGATCTCGACATCCAGGTCAGCCAGGAGGACCTCACCGAACGGCTGGTGCTGACGTCGCAGCAATACGGCATCGAGCCGCAGCAGTTGTTGGCCTACATGCAACAGAACAACCAGCTGCCGGCCATGTTCGCCGACGTGCGCCGCGGGCTGACCATTGCCGCGGTGGTCGAGGCGGCCACCGTCACCGACAGCGACGACAACATCATCGACACCAGCGAGTTCTTCGGCAGGCGTGCGGACGATGGGGCCGACGAGGCGGCCGACACCGACGAGGACGTTGAGGAAGCTGAGGATGCGGTAGCCGCGTCGGAGGAGTCATCGGACGAGCCGAAGTGACGCTCTGAGCGAACGTCGGTACTTGAGGGAGTGCGCGACGACGCCGGTTGGTTAGTGTCGGTGCATATGAAACACGAGAAAGCAGGTACTCCACTGTGAGCGGTGACATGCGTTCGAACACGCAGGGTCTCAACCTCGTCGACTCCGTCTATGAGCGTTTGCTCTCCGAGCGCATCATCTTCCTGGGGTCAGAGGTCAACGACGACATTGCCAACCGGCTCTGCGCGCAGATTCTGCTGCTCGCCGCCGAGGACCCGACCAAAGACATTTCGCTCTACATCAATTCTCCGGGCGGCTCGATCAGCGCCGGCATGGCGATCTACGACACGATGGTGCTCGCGCCGTGCGACGTCGCCACCTACGCGATGGGCATGGCGGCCTCGATGGGCCAGTTCCTGCTGGCGGCCGGCACTAAGGGCAAGCGTTACTCCTTGCCGCATGCCCGCATCCTGATGCACCAGCCGCTGGGTGGTGTGACCGGTAGCGCCGCCGACATCGCGATCCAGGCCGAGCAGTTCGCGGTCATCAAGCAGGAAATGTTCCGGCTCAACGCCCAATTCACCGGCCAGCCGATCGAAAAGATCATCGCCGACTCCGACCGCGACCGCTGGTTCACCGCCCAAGAAGCCCTGGAGTACGGCTTCGTCGACCACATCATCACCAACGCCCCCGTCAACGGAGCCGCATCATGAACCCCGACATCCAGCCGCAGGCCCGTTACATCCTGCCGTCGTTCGTCGAGCACTCCAGCTGGGGTGTCAAAGAATCCAACCCGTACAACAAGCTGTTCGAGGAGCGCATCATCTTCCTCGGTGTCCAGGTCGACGACGCGTCGGCCAACGACATCATGGCGCAGCTGCTGGTACTGGAGTCGCTGGATCCCGACCGCGACATCACGATGTACATCAACTCCCCGGGCGGCGGGTTCACGTCGCTCATGGCGATCTACGACACCATGCAATACGTGCGCGCCGACATTCAGACGGTCTGCCTGGGCCAGGCGGCCTCGGCGGCGGCGGTGCTGCTGGCCGCCGGGACACCCGGCAAGCGGATGGCGCTGCCCAACGCCCGAGTGCTGATTCATCAGCCGTCGCTGCAAGGCGTGATTCAGGGGCAGTTCTCCGACCTGGAGATCCAGGCCGCCGAGATCGAGCGGATGCGCACGCTGATGGAAACCACCTTGGCTCGCCACACCGGCAAAGAGGCGGAGGTAATCCGTAAGGACACCGACCGCGACAAGATCCTGACGGCCGAAGATGCCAAGGACTACGGGATCATCGACACGGTGCTGGAGTACCGGAAGCTCTCAGCCAATCCCGCGTAATCACCTCGACGTAAGGGCGGCGGTCAGCTGAGCGATGTCGGCGGGCCGGACGCGACAACATCCGCCGACCACCCGCGCGCCCGCCGCGACCCACTCCACGGCCAGCTGCGGTGCGAATCGTCGCGGGCCCACCCAGGCGCGGCGCTCGCTATCCCAACGTTCGCCGCTGTTGGGATACACGATTACCGGTTTGCCGGTGTCCCGGGCCAACGCGATCGCGGGCAGCACGTCCTGGGGTGCGCAGCAGTTGACGCCGACCGCGACGATCTCCGGAACACCGGCCGCCGCCGCGAACGCATCGGCCAACGGCTGTCCGGCGCGGGTGCGGGCGCCGTCGACGGTGTAGCTGAGCCAGGCCGGCACCCCCAGCTGTCGCACCACGTTGAGCAGGGCTTCGGCTTCGTCGACATCGGGGATGGTTTCCAGAGCGAGCACGTCGGCGCCGGCCTCCGCCAGCGCCTCCAGCCGCGGCCGGTGCCAGGCTTCCAACTGCGCCACGCTGAGCCCGTAGCCCCCGCGGTATTCCGACCCGTCGGCCAGCGCAGCGCCGTACGGGCCGACCGAGGCGGCCACCCAGCATGCGGCATCGCGCACGCCGGCGTCATCGCGCGCCGACACCGCCAGCTCGACGCTGCGCCGCAACAGTCGCACGGCGTCATTTCGGCTGATGCCGCGGTCGGCGAAGCCCTGGAACGACGCCTGATAGCTGGCGGTGGTCGCAATCATCGCCCCGGCACGGAAAAACGCGCGATGCACGGCCCTGATCTGATCGGGGGCGTCTACCAGTTGCCTTGCCGACCACAACGGGTCGGACAGGTCATGGCCGCGCGCTTCCAACTCGGTGGCCAGGCCGCCATCGCCGATCAAGACGGTATCGTCGGGCACGGCGATTCCCACGGGCCCACAGTAGGACTGCGTCTCTCAGTCACGTAACGGCCGCGACACGCCAGAGACACGGCGGCGCGTTCCGGCGCGCGACAGGCGCCCGTACGGGATATGTTCAGGCGGACAAGCACGAATATCACTGACGCGATTCGGCCTTAACGGTCGCGTCGCGCCGGAACAAGCGGGTAGCGTCGGGAAATACACGCGGCAATACCCACGGATCGACGGTGAACAGGAAGTAGGTTCCCAGCACCATGGCGCGCATCGGAGACGGCGGTGACCTGCTGAAGTGCTCCTTCTGCGGGAAGAGTCAGAAGCAGGTCAAGAAGCTCATTGCCGGCCCCGGCGTCTATATCTGCGATGAGTGCATCGATCTGTGTAACGAGATCATCGAAGAGGAACTCGCCGACGCCGACGACGTCAAACTCGACGAGCTGCCCAAGCCGGTGGAGATCCGGGACTTCCTGGAGGGTTATGTCATCGGCCAGGACACCGCCAAGCGCACCCTGGCCGTCGCCGTCTACAACCACTACAAACGCATCCAGGCCGGTGAGAAGGGCCGCGATTCCCGGGCCGGCGAACCGGTCGAATTGACCAAGTCCAACATCTTGATGCTGGGACCGACGGGCTGCGGCAAGACCTACCTGGCCCAGACGCTGGCCAAGATGCTCAACGTGCCGTTCGCCATCGCCGATGCCACCGCGCTGACCGAAGCCGGTTACGTCGGTGAGGATGTCGAGAACATTCTGCTCAAGCTGATTCAGGCCGCCGACTACGACGTCAAGCGCGCCGAGACCGGCATCATCTACATCGACGAAGTCGACAAGATCGCGCGCAAGAGCGAGAACCCGTCGATCACTCGCGACGTCTCTGGTGAAGGTGTGCAGCAGGCGCTGCTGAAGATCCTGGAGGGCACCCAGGCCTCGGTGCCGCCGCAGGGCGGCCGCAAACATCCGCACCAGGAGTTCATCCAGATCGACACCACCAACGTGTTGTTCATTGTGGCCGGTGCGTTCGCCGGGTTGGAGAAGATCGTCTCCGACCGCGTCGGCAAACGCGGGCTGGGTTTTGGGGCGGAGGTCCGCTCCAAGGCCGAGATCGACACCACCGACCACTTCGCCGAAGTCATGCCCGAAGACCTGATTAAGTATGGGCTGATTCCCGAGTTCATCGGCCGGCTGCCGGTGGTGGCGTCGGTGACCAATCTCGACATGGACTCTCTGGTCAAGATCCTGTCCCAGCCGAAGAACGCCTTGGTCAAGCAGTACACCCGGCTGTTCGAAATGGACGGCGTGGAATTGGAATTCAGCCAGGATGCGCTGGAAGCCATCGCCGAGCAGGCGATTCACCGCGGCACCGGTGCCCGCGGGCTGCGCGCGATCATGGAGGAAGTTCTGCTGCCGGTGATGTACGACATCCCCAGCCGCGACGACGTCGCCAAGGTCGTGGTGACGAAGGAGACCGTGCAGGATAACGTGCTGCCGACCATCGTGCCGCGCAAGCCGTCGCGCACCGAACGTCGCGACAAGAGCGCCTAACGCGGCGCCCGCATGCGGGTGCTAGCTAATGTTACTCACGCGTAGATCGTGTTCTTAGACTTCGCGTGCCAGCAAAAGTGACGAACACCACAGTTGACCTGCGCGCGCGCCACGCTCGTGCCTCTGACCTTGATATTCGCTCGACTAACGGTACTGCGGGTGCGCGCGTCGGCGTCGATCAAACCCTAAGAGCAGTGCAATAATCGGTACTAGCAGTGACATAAAAATGGCCGGGGGTCCGCTCCGGCGGCGCCCACCGGTAGCCGCGACGCAGAGTGCCCGTGCGGTAGACAGTGACGGAAGGCGGGGACGTGGGTCCGAACGAGGACGGAGCCAGGTCAGAATCTCATTCAGCAGGCACGGTGGCACCCGAGCGACAGAAGCTGGAGAAGGTCGTCATCCGTTTCGCCGGAGACTCCGGTGATGGCATGCAGCTCACCGGTGACCGGTTCACCTCTGAGGCGGCGCTTTTCGGTAATGACCTGGCGACTCAGCCCAACTACCCCGCTGAGATCCGTGCACCTCAGGGCACGTTGCCCGGGGTCTCCTCTTTCCAGATTCAGATCGCCGACTACGACATTCTCACCGCGGGTGACCGACCCGACGTGTTGGTCGCGATGAACCCGGCAGCGCTGAAGGCCAATATTGCGGACCTGCCGCGCGGTGGCCTGGTGATTGCCAATTCCGATGAGTTCACCAAACGCAACCTGGCCAAAGTCGGCTACCAGGACAACCCCCTGGAAAACGGTGAGCTGTCCGACTACGTGGTGCAGCCGGTCGCGATGACCGCATTGACACTGGGTGCGGTCGAGGCCATCGGGGCGTCCAAGAAAGACGGCCAGCGCGCCAAGAACATGTTCGCGCTGGGGCTGCTGTCGTGGATGTACGGGCGGCCGATCGAAACCAGCGAGCGATTCATCCGAGAGAAGTTCGCCCGCAAGCCCGACATCGCCGAGGCCAATGTGCTTGCGCTCAAGGCGGGCTGGAACTACGGGGAGACCACCGAGGCGTTCGGCACCACCTACGACGTCTCACCGGCCAAGCTGCCCGCAGGGGAGTACCGCCAGATCTCGGGCAACACGGCGCTGTCCTACGGCATCGTTGCGGCGGGGCAGCTCGCCGGCATCACGGTGGTCCTCGGCAGCTATCCGATCACCCCGGCGTCGGACATCCTGCACGAACTGTCCAAGCACAAGAACTTCAACGTCATCACCTTCCAGGCCGAAGACGAGATCGCCGGTATCGGCGCCGCATTGGGCGCCTCGTATGGCGGCGCGCTGGGGGTCACCAGCACTTCGGGCCCGGGGCTGTCCCTGAAATCCGAGGCGATCGGCCTCGGCGTGATGACCGAGTTGCCGCTGTTGATCATCGACGTGCAGCGCGGCGGCCCGTCGACGGGTCTGCCCACCAAGACCGAGCAGGCCGACCTGCTGCAAGCCCTCTACGGACGCAATGGCGAATCTCCGGTTGCGGTGCTGGCGCCGCGGTCACCCTCCGACTGCTTCGAGACGGCTGTCGAGGCGGTGCGTATCGCGGTGTCCTACCACACCCCGGTGATCCTGTTGTCCGACGGCGCGATCGCCAACGGCTCGGAGCCCTGGCGAATCCCCGACATCGATGCCATCGAGCCGATCGAGCACATTTTCGCCAAGGCCGATGAGCCGTTCCAGCCCTATGCTCGCGACCCCGAGACCCTGGCCCGGCAGTTCGCCATCCCGGGCACACCCGGCCTGGAGCACCGCATCGGCGGGCTGGAGGCGGCCAACGGTTCGGGCAACATCTCCTACGAGCCGGCCAACCACGACCTGATGGTGCGGTTGCGCCGTGCCAAGATCGACGGGATCCGTGTTCCGGACTTGGAGGTCGACGATCCCACCGGTGACGCCGAGCTGCTGCTGATCGGGTGGGGCAGTTCGTATGGCCCGATCGGTGAAGCGTGCCGGCGTGCGCGTCGCCAGGGCATCAAGGTTGCGCATGCCCATCTGCGCCACCTCAGCCCGTTCCCGGCCAATCTGGGCGAGGTGCTGCGCCGCTACCCGAAAGTGGTGGCGCCCGAGATGAACCTGGGCCAGCTGGCGCTGCTGCTGCGCGGCAAGTATCTCGTCGACGTGCAGTCGGTGACCAAGGTTGCGGGCATGGCGTTTTTGGCCGACGAGGTCGAGGGGATCATCGATGCTGCCCTGGACGGCACCCTGGGCGAAAAAGAAAGTGACAAAGCCACATTCGCACGGTTGGCGGCGGCTACCGTGGGAAATGGCGTAGGAGCTGACGTATGACTGACCTGATCGGCAATTTGGCGGGCGCAGACCTCGGTGTGACGGAGGCGTTGTCCAAGACCAACGGAGTGCCCACCACCGACCAGCCGCAGAAGGCCAAGGACTTCACCAGCGACCAGGAGGTCCGTTGGTGCCCGGGTTGCGGTGACTACGTCATCCTCAACACCATCCGCAACTTCCTGCCCGAGCTCGGGCTGCGACGGGAGAATATCGTCTTCGTCAGCGGTATCGGCTGCTCCAGCCGGTTCCCCTACTACCTGGAGACCTACGGCCTGCACTCCATCCACGGCCGCGCCCCGTCCATCGCGACCGGTCTGGCACTGGCCCGCGACGACCTGTCGGTGTGGGTGGTCACCGGTGACGGCGACGCGTTGTCGATCGGCGGCAACCACCTGATCCACGCGCTGCGCCGCAACGTCAACCTGACCATCCTGCTGTTCAACAACCGGATCTACGGGCTGACCAAGGGCCAGTATTCGCCGACCTCCGAGGAAGGCAAGGTCACCAAGTCCACGCCGATGGGCTCACTGGACCACCCGTTCAACCCGGTGTCGCTGGCGCTCGGCGCCGAGGCGAGTTTCGTGGGCCGCGCGCTGGACTCGGACCGCAAGGGGCTGTCGGAGGTGTTGCGCGCCGCCGCGGCGCACCGTGGATCCGCGCTGGTCGAGATTTTGCAGGACTGCCCGATCTTCAACGACGGCTCCTTCGACCTGCTGCGCAAAGAAGGCGCTGAGGAGCGGGTCATCAACGTCCGCCACGGCGAGCCGGTCGTCTTCGGCGCCAACGGCGAATACTGCGTGGTGCGTTCTGGATTCGGCCTTGAAGTGGCGAAGACCGCCGATGTCAGTGTCAGCGAGATCGTCGTGCACGACGCACACGCGGCCGACTCTGCCTACGCCTTCGCGCTGTCGCGGCTGTCCGACCAAAACCTCGAGCACACGGTGATGGGCATCTTCCGCCAGGTCACCCGGCCGACCTACGACGACGCCGCCCGCGCGCAGATGACGGCCGCTGCCGAAGCCAGGCCGGCGGACCGCGCCGCCCTGCAGTCGCTGTTGCGCGGCCGCGACACCTGGACCGTCGCCTGACGTGACGGCCATGGCGGCCTCGCTGGCTGGGGTAGTGCTGGCGGGGGGAGCGTCGCGTCGAATGGGCCGCGACAAGGCCACGCTTCCGGTTCCGCAGGCTATCGCCGGCAGCGGAAACCCCACCACGATGGTCGAGCACGTGGTGGACATCGTCAGCCAACGCTGCCAACCGGTTTTCGTCGTCGCAGCACCCGGACAACCGCTGCCGCAGCTATCGGCAGAGGTGGTGCGCGACGAAATCCGTGGCCTGGGTCCGCTGCTCGCGACTGGGCGGGGACTGCGCGCCGCTCGTGAAGCCGGCGCAAAGCGCGCCTTCGTGTGTGCCGTCGACATGCCGTTTCTGACTGTCGATCTGATCGACACCCTGGCCGATGGCGCCGAAGAGATAGACGCCGAGGTGGTATTGCCCTGGGACGGTCGCGACCACTATCTGGCGGCCGTTTACCGCACCGACCTCGCCGAGCGGGTCGACGTGTTGGTGGCCGCCGGCGAGCGCCGGATGCGCGCGTTGGTCGACGGTGCCGACGCCCAGCGCATCGTGCTGCCGTCCTCGCGGTCGTTGACCAACGTCAACTCGGCGGACGATCTGCGCACGCTGTCAGCCTCTGCGCCCTAGCGCACCCGTTCGGGTCGACGCCGAGACGGGTGGGTCGCCGGGAATTGTCGGCCGGTAAGCACGGCGAAGTTTATCCATTTCCAAGCGGACCATTGTGATAATTGCTGGTGTCATGACGACCATTAATTCTCCAATTTCCAACCGAAGATGCAAATTTCTTGCTTCTATTCTTCGCGGACCCCAGCCATGAGCGCGCTTCGGCTCAGCTAGAATCTGAATGCCATTGGGGCGGAACGGATTTAGCAAGCGAAGCCGATTTTGACTACGTCGCTTGCGCGGCGATGCTACAAGTCAGGCAATGGTTTTCCGCCACTGTGGTGCCATAGGGTTACATAGCGGTCCGCCCGGAGCTGCGGCGGGAGTGGTTTTCCACTGCATGATGCTGGTTATGAAAGTGTTTGCTTGGCAACATGTTTGGCGAGCAATGGCGATGCCATGGACTCGCTCCGGCGGTACAGGAGCAGCATTGTGGCAAAGTTGATAATGTTGAAATACGCTGGCGTGCTTGTATTTCGACGCAAAGCGCGTAGTTCCTGAGATATTCTCCTTCCTCGAAGCGCGATCTCTGATCCATCACGAAGAATCGAAATCCGCTCTAGCGCCTGGTAATCACTCCTGTAACACACCGTGGCGCGTTGGCTCTGGCCGATCACGCGGTCCAGACGTGGGGAAAGACGTGGTGCAGTTCACAATATTGCCGTGATTTGGCTCACGATAGCGCAGTTATGGGCCGCTGCCGACGTGAACGCAAAAGCCGTACGTGACCAGGGAAGACAATTATTTGAGCCGCTGTGATGTGGCCGTTATTGAACCGAGATAGCCGGCGTGTCGAAGATGACGAATTCAATCTCGTCTCGTACGGTCCGTGTCGGCCCTAAACATGGGCAACACAAAATCGAATCCACGGACCCGCGTGTGAGCGGGGCTGCGGACGGCACTGTCGCCCCGCAGCCACCGGGCCACTAGGCCCGCCGGGCAGATCGTGCCCCCGCTGTCGTGCCTGAACGAGACGGCACGTTCTGAAGCAGCAATCCCGCCTGTACAGGCATCCCAGTCCACATCTGTGGGCTTGCTTTGGCGCGCGCGCACCGCGAAAGGAACGATATTGAACTACGTCCGCAAGACGCTGACTCTGGCGGCGCTCACCGGAGTGCTTGCCACCGCGCCGATTGCCACCGCCTACGCGGATGACGTCGACCTCAACGCGCCGGTCGGCCCCGTGAACGTGGAGGACGTGGCGTTTGACGACGCGCCGGCCGCTCCGGCGCCGCCGGAAGACCTGCCGGCGCCGCCGGAAGACCTGCCGCCGGCACCGGAAGACGTGCCACCGGCACCGTGGTTTCTGCCGCCGGCCCCTGAGGCGCCTCCCGCCCCGGAGCCCGAGCCGGCTCCCGAGGAGGCTCCCGCTCCCGTCCAGGCCTACAGCGTGAACTGGGATGCGATCGCGGCGTGTGAATCCGGCGGCAACTGGTCGATCAGCACCGGTAACGGCTACTCCGGCGGCCTGCAGTTCACCCCCAGCACGTGGCGGGCCAACGGCGGCAGCGGTTCGGCTGCCAACGCGAGCCGCGAGGAACAGATCCGGGTGGCCGAGAACGTCCTGCATTCGCAGGGCATCGGCGCGTGGCCGGTCTGCGGCCGACGCGGCTGACCTGAAGCTCTAAGAGACGGTGCCGGGCCTGTGTGGCCCGGCACCGTCGCTTATGCGGGCAGCACGAACGCCGAGCGGGCTGCCACAGACGCCAGATGGCGAGTCAGCGCCGCCTCCGGGACCAGCATTGTGGTCCGGCTGGCGGCCGCGCTGAGGAACGCCGGACGCAGGTTGACGACCTTGCCGATCAATGCCGACTCACGAACCAAAGGCATGACCCGCCGCCGGCGGAAGTCCACGAACCGGGCAAACGCGGTCGGCAAGTCGGCGCCTCGTGCGACAAACGCAGCCAGGATCGCGGCATCTTCCAATCCTTGGCAGCCACCTTGGCCCAAGTGCGGCCGCATGGGATGGGCCGCATCGCCGACCAGCAGGATGGGTCCACGCGCCCAGCGCCGGGCAGGACCGCGGTCGTAAAGGTCGTTGCGTAATACGTCGGCTGGTGGCGTGGCCGCCAGCATGCTTCCGACGGGATCGGGCCAGCCGGCGAACTTTGCTTGCAGGTAAGCCAGCTCTCCGCCGGACGCCCGTTGTCCCTCGGGCGCGCGTTCGGTGGCAAACCAATATGTTTGATCCGGCCCCATCGGGACGTGGCCGGTTTCGATGCCGGGGCCGAGTGTCTCCCCGGCCAGCTCCGGATCCATGGCGTAGCTGGCGACTCCTCGCCATGCGGTGTAGCCGACATAACGGTGGCTCAGCGCGCCGTTGAGGTGGCGGGCCACCGCTGAGTAGGTCCCGTCGGCGCCGATCACTGCGTCGGCCGCCCGGACCGTGCGGTCCGACAACTCGACCCGCACGCCGTCGGCGCCCGCAACGAGCCTGGTAGCGGCCAACCCGTATTCCACACTGCCCGGCGCCAGCGCTCCGGCAAGGATGTCGCGCAGCGCCGAACGGTGCACCACTACCAAGGGCTCACCAAGCGCCCTGACGATCCGTTCGGGGGTCGGGTGGCGCAGCCACGAGCCGTCGCGCCAGCGCATGGCACCCGCGGTGATCCGGCCGCCGGCCTCGCGGACGGCGTCGCCGAGGCCGATGCGGTCCAGCGCGGCCAGCGCGTTGGGCCAAATGCTGATTCCGGCCCCCGACGAGGTGTCGGTGCGCTCTTCGATCACGGTGACGGCGTAACCGCAGCGCTGCAGCGCCACCGCAGTTGCCAGTCCCGCGATGCCCGCGCCGACCACGACGATCTGCTGCGCCATGGGCCGAACCTAACCCGGCGACGATGTGGGCTGCGGAGTGGGCCGAGCGGTGAGCTGCCCGAAATCCTCGGAGTAGCGTCGGCGCCGTGACGGGAACGCAGCGCGAATTCGACATTGTGGTGTACGGGGCGACCGGCTTTGTGGGGAAGCTCACCGCTGAATACCTCGCCCGTGCCGGCGGCGACGCGCGTATCGCGCTGGCCGGCCGGTCTGCCGAAAAATTGGCCAGGGTGCGCGACAGCCTGGGCGCCGCGGCGCAGTCCTGGCCGCTGGTGGAGGCCGACGCGTCGTCGCCGTCGACGCTGGATGCGATGGCCGCCCGCACGCAAGTGGTGATCACCACGGTTGGCCCCTATACCCGCTACGGGCTGCCGCTGGTGGCCGCCTGCGCCGCGGCCGGCACCGACTACGCCGACCTGACCGGTGAGGCGATGTTCGTGCGGGACAGCATCGACCAATATCACAAGCAGGCCGCCGACACCGGTGCGCGCATCGTGCACGCATGCGGATTCGACTCCATCCCTTCAGATCTGACCGCCTTCGCGCTGTACCGCAAGGTCAGCGAGGACGGCACCGGCGAGTTAGGCGACACCAGCTTTGTACTGCGCCGCTTCGCCGGCGGGGTCTCCGGCGGCACCGCCGCGTCGATGCTGGAAGTGTTCGACACCTCATCCAGCGACCCCGAGGCCCGGCGACAGCTCAACGACCCCTACACGTTGAGCACCGACCGTGCGGCCGAGCCGGAGTTGGGTCCCCAACCGGATCTGCGCTGGCGCCGCGGTCGGGACATCGCACCCGAACTGGCCGGAGTCTGGACCGCGGGCTTCGCGATGGCGCCGTACAACACCCGAATTGTGCGCCGCAGCAATGCGTTACTGGACTGGGCGTACGGCAGTAAGTTCCGCTACAGCGAAACGATGAGCATGGGTTCGTCGGTTGTGGCGCCGGCGGTCTCAGCGCTGTTCACCGGCGTCAGCATCGGGACGTTCGGGTTGGCCAGCCGTTACTTCCGGTTGTTGCCGCGCCGACTGGCGCAGCGACTGGTGCCGAAACCGGGCACCGGTCCCAGCGAGAAGGCCCGTGAGCGCGGCCACTACTGCGCTGAGACCTACACGACCACCACGACCGGCGCGCGATATCGGTCCACGATCGCCCAACAGGGCGATCCCGGATACAAGGCGACGTCGGTGCTGCTCGGCGAGTGCGGCCTGGCACTCGCATTGGACCGTGACAAGCTTTCCGATCTGCACGGCGTGCTCACGCCGGCGGCCGCAATGGGGGATGCCTTGCTGGCGCGGTTCCCGGCCGCAGGCGTGTCGCTGGACACCGTGCGGTTGGCCTGATCGGCCGTTCGAATCGTTGTCCAGCAGCATCCGCTCGGTTTAGTGTCAGCACGACTCACCAGATCCCAGCAACGTTAGGTGGACGGACACATGGCCGGCCTTGACGATCTTTTCGCCCAGATCCCCACCCGGGATATTGCCGCCCAACTCGACGTCGACGAGTCGGAAGTCACCAGCGCGGTTCACCTGCTGGTGCCGGTACTGGTCGGCGGATTGCACCAAAACGCTCAAGATCCCGACCACGCGTCCGCAATCGAGTCCGCGGCCAGCGATCACGCCGCCAGAGGACTGTTGGATACCGGGATCGGTGTCGACCAGGTGGACCAAGCCGACGGCCAGAAGGCGATCGCCAAAATCTTCGGCGGCAACGACCCGGACCGCGTGGCATCGGCGCTATCGGGCGCCGCCACCGGAGACAACGAGTTGTTCAGCAAGCTATTGCCGATTCTGGCGCCGATCGTGCTGGCCTACATCGGTAAACAAATGACCGGCGGCAAGACGGCGCCCGCGGGGCAGGAGGGCGCCGGCGGGGGGCTCAACGAAGTGCTGGGCAGCATCCTGAGCGGAATGTCGGGCAGCAACAAATCCCTGAGCAGCGTCTTGGGCAACGTTTTGGGCAGCAAAGCGGGCGAGATCCTCGGCGGACTGTTCGGCGGCAAGAAGTAACGCACCGCACAAGGGCGGCGGTCGGCGTGGGAGCGGCGCCTTCCTAGAATTGAGCGGTGACCGCCAGCCCTACACCCCCCGTCAACACCCGGGGCGAAGCCCTACCCAAATCGTGGGAGCCGGGCGCGGTCGAGGACGCGATCTACCAGCGTTGGGTGGACGCCGGTTACTTCACCGCGGACGCGACCAGCGCCAAACCCGGTTATTCGATCGTGCTGCCGCCGCCCAACGTCACCGGCGAGCTGCACATGGGCCATGCGCTGGACCACACCCTGATGGATGTCCTGACCCGCCGCAAGCGGATGCAGGGCTATGAGGTGCTGTGGCTGCCGGGCATGGACCACGCCGGCATCGCCACCCAGATCGTGGTGGAAAAGCAGCTCGCCGTCGACGGCAAGACCAAAGAGGACTTCGGCCGCGAGCTGTTCGTCGACAAAGTGTGGGACTGGAAGCATGACTCCGGTGGCACGATCGGCGCCCAGATGCGCCGGCTCGGCGACGGCGTGGACTGGAGCCGCGACCGGTTCACCATGGACGACGGCCTGTCGCGGGCGGTGCGGACCATGTTCAAACGGCTCTACGACGCCGGGTTGATCTATCAGGCCGAGCGGCTGGTCAACTGGTCGCCGGAGTTGGAAACCGCGATCAGCGACCTCGAAGTCCGATACGACGACGTCGAAGGCGAACTGGTGTCGTTTCGCTACGGGGCGTTGGACGGACCGCACATCGTGGTCGCCACCACCCGGTTGGAGACGATGCTGGGCGACACCGCCATCGCGGTGCATCCCGACGACGAGCGCTACCGGGACCTGGTGGGTGCGACGCTGCCCCACCCATTCGTGGACCGGCAGCTCGTCGTCATCGCCGACAAGCACGTCGATCCCGAATTCGGCACCGGCGCAGTCAAAGTCACGCCGGCTCACGACCCGAACGACTTCGAGATCGGTTTGCGGCACCAACTGCCGATGCTCACGATCATGGACAGCAAGGGCCGGATCGCGGACACTGGAACACAATTCGACGGGATGGACCGGTTCGACGCTCGGGTTGCCGTGCGTGAGGCGCTGGCGGCGCAGGGCAGGATCGTGGCTGAGAAGCGCCCCTATCTGCACAGCGTCGGGCATTCCGAACGCACCGGCGAACCGATCGAACCCCGGCTCTCGCTGCAGTGGTGGGTCAGGGTGGAATCACTGGCCAAAGCAGCCGGCGACGCAGTGCGCAATGGCGACACCGTGATTCACCCGGCCAGCCTGGAGCCCCGTTGGTTCGGCTGGGTCGACGACATGCACGACTGGTGCATTTCGCGACAACTGTGGTGGGGCCACCGCATCCCGATCTGGCACGGGCCCAACGGCGAGCAGGTGTGCGTCGGCCCCGACGAGGCGCCGCCCGAGGGCTGGCAGCAGGACCATGATGTCCTGGACACCTGGTTCTCCTCGGCGCTGTGGCCGTATTCCACCATGGGCTGGCCCGACCACACACCAGAGTTGGAAAAGTTCTACCCCACAAGCGTTCTGGTTACCGGATACGACATCCTATTCTTCTGGGTGGCCCGGATGATGATGTTCGGCACCTTTGTCGGCGACGACGACGCCATCACCCTGCAGGGACGTCGCGGACCGCAGGTGCCGTTCACCGACGTGTATCTGCACGGCCTGATCCGCGACGAGTTCGGCCGCAAGATGAGCAAGTCGAAGGGCAACGGCATCGACCCGCTGGACTGGGTGGAGAAGTTCGGCGCTGACGCGCTGCGGTTCACCCTGGCTCGCGGCGCCAGCCCGGGCGGGGATTTGTCCCTCGGCGAAGACCATGTGCGGGCGTCGCGCAATTTCGGCACCAAGCTGTTCAACGCCACCCGCTTTGCACTGCTCAACGGCGCGGCGCTGGCGCCGCTGCCCGAGTCCGACAAGCTGACCGACGCCGATCGCTGGATTCTGGGTCGGCTGGAAGAGGTGCGCGCCGAAGTCGATTCTGCGTTCGACAGATACGAATTCAGCCGGGCCTGCGAGTCGCTGTACCACTTCACTTGGGACGAATTCTGCGACTGGTACGTCGAATTGGCCAAGACCCAGTTGTCCGCCGGGCTAGAGCACACCAACGCGGTGCTGGCCGTCGCGTTGGACACGCTGCTGCGACTGCTGCATCCGGTGATCCCGTTCATCACCGAGACGCTGTGGCAAGCGCTGACCGGAAGAGAATCGCTGGTGATCGCCGACTGGCCGCAGCCGTCCGGGATCACACTCGATCCGATTGCCGCGCAACGGATTACCGATATGCAGAAACTGGTGACCGAGGTCCGCCGGTTCCGCAGCGATCAAGGTCTGGCCGACCGGCAGAAGGTGCCCGCCCGGTTGTCGGGCATCGGCGGCCTGGACGGTCAAGTGCCCGCAGTGACGTCGCTGGCGTGGTTGACCGAGCCCGGTACCGATTTCAGCCCGTCGGCCTCCGTCGAGGTCCGGCTCAGCAGCTCCACCGTGGTCGTCGAGCTCGACACCTCGGGCACCATCGACGTCGAGGCCGAACGCCGCCGCCTGGAGAAGGACCTGGCCGCCGCTCGCAAGGAGTTGGCCGGCACCAGCGCCAAGCTCGACAACGACGCCTTCCTGGCCAAGGCGCCCGCGGCCGTCGTCGACAAGATCCGCGACCGCCAGCGAGTGGCCCGCGAAGAAGTCGATCGGATCACCAGCCGCCTGGCCGCGATGTGAGCTCACTACCCACACCCGACGAGATCGCGTCGCTGCTGCAGGTCGAACATCTGCTCGACCAGCGCTGGCCGGAAACCAAAATCGAGCCCAGCCTGACGCGGATCAGCGCGCTGATGGACCTGCTCGGCTCGCCGCAACGCAGCTATCCATCGATCCATATCGCCGGCACCAACGGCAAAACCTCGGTGGCGCGAATGGTCGATGCGCTGCTGACCGCGCTGCACCGGCGCACCGGCCGCACCACCAGCCCCCATCTGCAGTCGGCCATCGAGCGCATCGCCATCGACGGCACGCCGATCAGCCCGGCGCAGTACGTGTCGACCTACCGTGAGATCGAGCCGTTTGTGCAGATGATCGATCAGCAGTCGCAGTCCGCGGGTGGGCCGGCGATGAGCAAATTCGAAGTCCTCACCGCGATGGCGTTCGCTGCGTTCGCCGATGCGCCGGTCGATGTCGGCGTGATCGAGGTCGGGCTGGGCGGCCGCTGGGACGCTACCAACGTGATCAACGCACCGGTGGCCGTCATCGCCCCGATCAGCATCGACCACGTCGAATACCTCGGGGAGGATATCGCCGGGATCGCCGGCGAGAAGGCGGGCATCATCACCAAAGCTGAAACCGGCGCGCCGGACACCGTCGCGGTCATCGCCCGGCAGGTTCCCGAGGCCATGGAGGTGTTGTTGGCCCAAACAGTGCGCGCCGATGCCGCCGTGGCCCGCGAGGACTCCGAATTCGCGGTGCTGAGCCGCCAGGTTGCCGTCGGCGGACAGCTGCTCGAGCTGCAGGGGCTGGGCGGGGTGTACTCCGACCTCCACCTGCCGCTGCACGGCGAGCACCAGGCTCACAACGCGGCGGTGGCGTTGGCCGCGGTCGAGGCGTTCTTCGGTGCGGGCAAGGACCGCCAGCTCGACGTCGACGCGGTGCGGGCCGGCTTCGCCGCCGTCACCAGCCCGGGCCGGTTGGAACGCATGCGCAGCGCGCCGACGGTGTTCATCGACGCCGCGCACAATCCGGCCGGGGCGGCCGCGCTGGCCCAGACTTTGGCCGACGAGTTCGACTTCCAGTTCCTGGTCGGGGTCCTCAGTGTGCTGGCCGACAAGGACGTCGACGGCATCCTGGCCGCGCTGGAGCCGGTCTTGCATCGAATCGTGGTGACGCACAACGGATCCCCACGAGCGGTGGATGTCGAAACGCTGACGTTGGCCGCGCAGCAGCGCTTCGGCCCCGACCGCGTCGATGCTGTCGAGAACCTGTCCGACGCTATCGAGATCGCGACCGCGCTGGTCGACGAGGCGGGCGCCGACACCGACGCGTTCTCCGGAACCGGAATCGTCGTCACCGGGTCGGTGGTCACCGCCGGCGCAGCCCGCAGCCTGTTCGGCAAGGACCCCGCGTGAGCCGCGCCGACGACGATGCAGAGCGAAGCGATGAGGAGGAGCGGCGCCAATGACCAGCGTCGACCCGTGGAAGAGCTTTCGCGGCGTGATGGCCGGCACCCTGATCCTGGAGGCGATCGTGGTCCTGCTGGCGTTGCCGGTGGTCGGCGCGGTCGGCGGCGGCCTCACCCCGGTCGCGTTGGGGTATCTGATCGGGCTGGCGGTGCTCTTGGTGCTGTTGGCCGGGCTGCAGGGACGGCCGTGGGCCATCTGGGTGAACCTGGCCGCGCAGCTGGTGCTCATCGCCGGCTTCCTGGTGTACCCCGGTATCGGGTTCATCGGGCTGGTCTTTGCCGGCGTGTGGGGGCTGATCGCGTATTTCCGCGCCGAGGTTTTGCGTCGCCAGCAACGCGGCATGTTGCCCGGCCAGCAGCGACCCCCCGATTGAGCAGCAAGGTACGCTGTGCGCCGTGACTGAGCAGACTTTGCTGTTGATCAAGCCCGACGGCGTGCAGCGGCGCCTGGTGGGTGAGATCTTGGGCCGAATCGAGCGCAAAGGCCTGACGATCGGGGCACTGGAACTGCGCGACGTCGACGAGGGCCTGGCCCGCGATCACTATGCGGAGCACACGGGCAAGCCGTTTTTCGAGCCCCTGCTGGAATTCATCACCTCGGGCGGGGTGGTCGCGGCCATCGTGGAGGGGCCGCGAGCCGTCGCGGCGGTGCGGCAACTCGCCGGGGCTACCGATCCGGTGGAGAAGGCCGCGCCCGGCACCATCCGCGGCGACTTCGGGCTGGAAACCCAGTTCAACCTGGTGCACGGCTCGGATTCGGTGGAGTCGGCCGAACGCGAGATCGCGCTCTGGTTCTCCGGGCGCTAGCCGGGCCGAGAAGACGCAAAAGTCCCCGACACGCTGGGTGAAAAGGAGCTTTTGCGTCTGCTCGGCGGGTGGGGTACGCGCCAGCTCGGCGCACTTGGTCCACCTCGAGCCGACCGTATGGGATACTGGAAGACGGGTGAACGTCGCCGGACCGGCGTCCGAAGCCCGAATGAAGACTTAGACAAGCGCGACCACCGCGATCCGTGGTGCGGCGCCGAGTGTCCAGCCATCATTCAGACCGGCGCCGGGTGGGTTCCATACGAGCCGCTCGGGGCGAGACCATCACAAGCCCGGGAGAAGTGACCCGGGTACATAACGAAGCCCTCGCGTGGCCGCGTCTGCACGACGCGCCCGGGGGCTTGAGGAGATTACGTGATAGACGATGCCCCAACCTCAGACCTTCCAGAAGACGCGTCCCGGCACGAGGACCTACCCGACCGGCTAAGGGTCCATTCGCTGGCCCGGGCGCTGGGCACAACCAGCCGCCGCGTGCTCGACGCGCTGACCGAGCTCGACGGGCGGATCCGCAGCGCGCATTCCAGCGTGGATCGCGTCGACGCCGTCCGGGTGCGCGACCTGCTGGCCGCTGCACACCCGGTGGAGGCAGAGGCGGCCAAGACCGCTGAGTCAGACGAACCCGAATCCCGGCTCATGCTCGAGACGACGGTTGAGCGTCCCGAATACATGCCGCTGTTCGTCGCGCCGCAGCCGATCGAGAAGACCGCCAGCGACGACTCCGCTGACGCGGACGACGCCGACGACGACGACGAAGACAGCGACGACGAACAGACTGATCGCCCGGCCAACCGGCGACGCCGCCGCGGCCGGCGCGGTCGTGGCCGCGGTCGCGGCGAGCAGGGCGGACCGGACAACCGCGGTCAGTCCGACGACGCCGATGCCGAACAGGATTCGGCCGCTGCCGACGGTGGCGAGTCGGACGACGCTGACGGTGGCGAGTCGGACGACGAGAACGGCTCGACGGACGCCGGCAGCCGGCGCCGGCGGCGCCGACGTCGTCGCAAGGCCGGTTCCGGCGACGACGGCGACGACAACCCCTCGCCCGACGATCCGCCCAACACCGTGGTGCACGAACGCGCCCCACGCGCCGACAAGAACAGCGACGACAGCTCCGAAATCCAGGGCATCAATGGCTCGACGCGGCTGGAGGCCAAACGGCAGCGTCGCCGCGACGGCCGCGACGCCGGCCGCCGCCGGCCCCCGGTGCTCAGCGAGGCCGAGTTCCTGGCCCGCCGCGAGGCCGTCGAGCGGGTGATGGTGGTGCGCGACAAGGTCCGCACTGAACCGCCACACCCCGGCGCGCGCTACACCCAGATCGCCGTGCTCGAGGACGGCATCGTCGTCGAACATTTCGTCACCAGTGCGGCCTCGGCGTCGTTGGTGGGCAATATCTATCTGGGCATCGTGCAAAACGTGCTGCCGTCGATGGAGGCAGCGTTCGTCGACATCGGTCGCGGCCGCAACGGTGTGCTCTACGCCGGCGAGGTGAACTGGGAAGCCGCCGGCCTGGGCGGGGCCAACCGCAAAATCGAGCAGGCCCTCAAACCCGGTGACTACGTGGTGGTGCAGGTCAGCAAGGATCCAGTCGGGCACAAGGGGGCGCGGCTGACCACCCAGGTGTCGCTTCCGGGGCGTTACCTGGTGTACGTGCCGGGTGCGTCGTCGACCGGGATCAGCCGCAAGCTGCCCGACACCGAACGCCAGCGGCTCAAGGAAATCCTGCGAGAGGTGGTGCCGCCCGACGCCGGCGTGATCATCCGCACCGCCTCCGAAGGCGTTAAAGAAGACGACATCCGCGCGGACGTCAACCGTCTGCAGGAACGCTGGACGCAGATCGAAGCCACCGCCGCCGAGACCAAACAGAAGGCCGCCGGCGCCGCCGTCGCGCTCTACGAAGAGCCCGACGTGCTGGTCAAGGTCATCCGCGACTTGTTCAATGAAGACTTCGCCGAACTGATCGTCTCCGGTGACGAAGCCTGGAAAACCATCAACGACTACGTGAACTCCGTTGCACCCGAACTAGTTTCGAAGCTGAACAAATATGAGAGCGCCGCCAGCCCGGACGGCGGGACCGGACCCGACGTGTTCGCCGTGCACCGCATCGACGAGCAACTGACCAAGGCGATGGACCGCAAGGTCTGGCTGCCCTCGGGCGGCACGCTGGTGATCGACCGCACCGAGGCCATGACCGTCGTCGACGTCAATACCGGCAAATTCACCGGTTCGGGCGGCAACCTCGAGCAGACGGTTACCAAGAACAACCTGGAAGCCGCCGAGGAGATCGTCCGCCAGCTGCGGCTCCGCGATATCGGCGGAATTGTCGTCATCGACTTCATCGACATGGTGCTGGAGTCCAACCGAGACCTGGTGCTGCGCCGGCTGACCGAAGCGCTGGCCCGGGACCGCACCCGCCACCAGGTATCCGAGGTGACGTCGCTGGGGCTGGTGCAGCTCACCCGCAAGCGGCTGGGCACCGGGCTGATCGAGGCGTTCTCGAGCACCTGCCCGCACTGCAATGGCCGCGGCATCACGCTGCACGCCGATCCCGTGGACTCCAGCTCGGGGACCGGACGCAAATCCGAGGGCGGCCGACGCGGACGGCGCTCCAAGAAGAACAAGGCCGAGGACACCGTGGTGGCCAAGGTGCCTGCCCACGCACCCGGCGAGCATCCGATGTTCAAGGCGATGGCCGCGGCCAACGGTCGCCCCGACGAGGACGCCGACGACGCCGACCTCACCGATGAGGCGGCCGGCGAAGGCCGAGACGACGCCGACGAGCCCGTCGAAGAGCAGGTAGCCCGCGAGGTCGCCGAGGAAGATCTGGACGACGGCGACTTCGAGGACACCGACGAGGACACCGACGAAGACGACGACGATGATGACGAAGTCGAACTCGACGACGACGAGGACATCGAAGACGAGGACCTCGACGACGACGGCGCCGACGACGACGAAGAAGAGGATCTCGACCTCGACGAGGACCTCGATGACGACTCCGACCAGGACTCCGGCGAACCCGACGTTCCCGTCGCCAACGCGCCGGCTGCCGAGCGACCCAGGCGGCGCCGGGCCGCGGCACGGCCGGCTGGCCCACCAACGCACGAGTAGCCGGTTTGACCCTTTCGCCGCTGGTCACGTAACCTTGAGCAGTTGTCGCCAGGCCTGGCAGGCCGGCGCTCTCCGACCACTGCGCATCTTTGGATAGCGCGCGCCTGAAGAAAAAGAGGTAAACGTAACGATGGCGACCTACGCAATCGTCAAGACCGGCGGTAAGCAGTACAAGGTCGCGGTCGGAGACGTCGTCAAGGTCGAGAAGCTCGACTCCGAGCCCGGCGCGAAGGTGTCGCTGCCGGTCGCACTGGTCGTCGACGGTGCCACGGTCACCACCGATGCCAGCGCTCTGGCCAAGGTCGCCGTGACCGGTGAGGTGCTCGAGCACACCAAGGGACCCAAGATCCGTATCCACAAGTTCAAGAACAAGACCGGCTACCACAAGCGTCAGGGTCACCGTCAGCAGCTGACGGTCCTGAAGGTCACCGGCATCAAGTAGGAGCGAACGACATGGCACACAAGAAGGGCGCTTCAAGCTCGCGCAACGGTCGCGATTCCGCCGCCCAGCGGCTTGGCGTCAAGCGGTTCGGTGGTCAGGTCGTCAAGGCCGGTGAGATCCTGGTTCGCCAGCGCGGTACGCACTTCCACCCGGGCGTCAACGTCGGCCGCGGCGGCGACGACACGCTGTTTGCCAAGGCGGCCGGTGCCGTCGAGTTCGGCGTCAAGCGCGGCCGCAAGATGGTCAACATCGTCCCGGAGGCCTAAAGCTTCGCGAGTGTGAAACTGTTGCGAATTCTCGGCAGAATTTTCGCAACAGCTTCACAGTCGGCGGGTGAGAGGATCCCCGATGGCTCGGTTTGTCGATCGCGTCGTCATCCACGTGCGAGCAGGCTCTGGCGGTAACGGCTGCGCCTCAGTACATCGCGAGAAATTCAAGCCGCTCGGCGGTCCCGACGGCGGCAACGGCGGCCGGGGCGGCAGCGTCGTGCTTGTTGTCGACCCGCAAGTGCACACCTTGCTGGACTTCCACTTCCGCCCGCATGTGGTTGCGCCGTCGGGCAAGCAAGGTATGGGGGGCCACCGTGACGGCGCAGCCGGCGCGGATCTGGAAGTCAAGGTTCCCGACGGCACCGTCGTGCTCGACGAGCGTGGCCGGTTGCTAGCCGATTTGGTCGGCGCCGGCAGCCGCTTTGAGGCCGCTGCCGGTGGACGCGGCGGGCTGGGCAACGCGGCGCTAGCGTCACGCGCCCGCAAGGCGCCGGGGTTTGCGCTACTCGGTGAGAAGGGGCAGGTCCACGACCTCACGCTAGAGCTCAAGACCGTTGCCGACGTCGGCCTGATCGGGTTTCCGTCAGCCGGCAAATCGTCTCTGGTGTCGGCGATTTCGGCGGCCAAGCCCAAGATCGCCGATTATCCGTTCACCACCCTGGCGCCCAATCTCGGGGTGGTCTCGGCGGGGGAGCGCACGTTCACTGTCGCCGACGTACCCGGACTCATTCCAGGCGCGTCGCAGGGCCGCGGTTTGGGGCTGGAATTTCTGCGGCACATCGAGCGGTGCGCGGTGCTGGTACACGTCGTCGACTGCGCCACCGCCGAGCCGGGCCGCGACCCGGTCTCCGACATCGATGCGCTGGAGGCTGAGTTGGCTGCCTACCGGCCCACCCTGCAAGGCGATTCGACGCTCGGCGACCTCGCCGAGCGGCCACGGGCGGTGGTACTCAACAAGATCGACGTGCCGGAGGCCCGCGAACTGGCCGAGTTCGTCCACGATGACATCGCCGAGCGCGGTTGGCCCGTCTTCACGGTGTCGACTGTGGCCCGGGAAGGCTTGCAGCCGTTGACATTCGCACTGGCTGACCTGGTTGCGCAGTATCAAGCCGCGCAGCCGGTGTTGGCGCCGCGACGTCCGGTGATCCGTCCGATCCCGGTCGACGAGGCCGGCTTCACCGTGACGCCCGACGGCGAGGGCGGGTTTGTGGTGCGTGGCGCGCGGCCCGAACGCTGGATCACCCAGACCAACTTCGACAACGACGAGGCGGTCGGCTATCTGGGTGACCGGTTGGCGCGGCTGGGCGTAGAGGACGAGCTGCTGCGGCTGGGCGCGCAACCGGGTTGCGCGGTCACGATCGGCGAGATGACCTTCGACTGGGAGCCCCAAACGCCCGCCGGTGTGGATGTGGCACTGTCCGGCCGCGGTACCGACGCACGCCTGGAGCGCACCGAGCGCGTCGGCGCCGCCGAACGCAAAGCGGCCCGCCGCCGACGTCGCGAGCACGACTCATGACCGCGCGCGAGGCCGTCCGCGGCGCGCGTCGCGTCGTGGTCAAAGTCGGCACCACCGCGTTGACCACCTCGACAGGGGTGTTCGATGCCGGACGACTGGCCGGCCTCGCCGAGGCCATCGAGGCGCGCATGAAAGCGGGCTCCGACGTGGTCATCGTCTCCTCCGGAGCTATTGCCGCGGGCATCGAGCCGCTTGGATTACACCGCCGGCCAACGGATTTGGCGACCAAGCAGGCAGCGGCCAGCGTGGGGCAGGTGGCGCTGGTGAACTCGTGGAGTGCGGCGTTCGCTCGCTACCAGCGCACGGTCGGGCAGGTCCTGCTGACCGCGCACGATGTTTCGATGCGGGTGCAGCACAATAACGCTCAGCGCACGTTGGATCGGCTGCGGGCGCTGCATGCGGTGGCCATCGTCAACGAGAACGACACGGTGGCCACTAACGAGATCCGGTTCGGTGACAACGACCGGCTTTCGGCACTGGTGGCCCATCTGGTCGGCGCCGACGCGCTGGTGCTGCTCTCCGACATCGACGGGCTCTACGACTCCGATCCGCGGAAAGGCTCGGCGTCGTTCATCGCCGAAGTCCGCGGGCCCGCCGATCTCGATGGCGTGGTGGCCGGCCAGAGCAGCCATTTGGGCACCGGTGGTATGGCATCGAAGGTGTCCTCGGCGCTGCTGGCCGCCGATGCGGGGGTGCCGGTGCTGTTGGCCGCGGCCGCCGACGCCGCGACCGCGCTGGGAGACGCCTCGGTGGGCACCGTGTTCGCCGCGCGGCCGCAGCGGATGTCGGCGCGCCGGTTCTGGGTGCGCTACGCCGCGGACTCGGCCGGCTCGCTGACGCTGGACGAGGGCGCGGTGCGCGCGGTCATAGAACAGCGCCGTTCGCTGCTGCCCGCGGGTATCACCGCGCTGTCGGGCCGGTTTCACGGTGGCGACGTCGTCGAACTGCGCGGCCCGGATTCGGTCGTGGTGGCCCGCGGCGTCGTCGCCTACGACGCCGCGGAACTGAGCACGATGATCGGCCGGTCGACCTCTGAGTTGCCCGCCGAATTGCGCCGACCCGCCGTGCACGCCGACGACCTGGTCGCCGTGTAGCGCTACCGAATCTGCTCGAGATACAGCGCGCTCCAAACGATCTCGGTCAATGCGGTGGCCAACTCGGCATCGTGAGCGGACGGAGTGCCCGGAAGATTCTGCTGGCAGGTCCGCTCGACCATCCAGGTCAGCGCACTGGCTGTAGTGGCCGCGGGCAGCGCGCGGCGGATAGACCCGTCGGCCTGGCCATCCTCGATGACCCGGGCCACTCGCGCCGAAATACCAGTCAGCTGATCGCGGTACGCGGCGTTCACCAACGGGTCGTAGGCCGCCATCTCATTGAGCGCCACCAACAGTGGTTGATGACGGCGATAGCTGGCGATGATGGCAGTCATCGCGGCCCGGACGTCCCCGGGATCGTGTCGCCACGCCACGCTCCACCAGCGTTCGGCAGCATCGGCAAGATCACCGAACACCTGCCCGGCGAGCCGGCGCACGAGATCGCCCTTGTCCTCGAAGTAGATGTAGAAGCTGGCCCGCGAGATCCCGGCCTCGCCGGACAACCGATCCACGGACAGTTCGGTGAAGCTGGCGCCGTCGCGCATCAGCCGCTCGGTGGCGTCCAGCAACCGGCGCTCAATGCGCTGGCGCCGTTCCTGCCGCTTGGCCTGCGGCTTACGGGTCACCGACGGCATGCGTCGAAGCTTAATCGATATACCGACATCTTGACTAGACACTCTGTCTAAATTATGGTGCTGTGATCCGAGTCATAGCCCACGAAGGACCCACCATGACTGCGACATCAGCCACTATCCGCAGCTACGACCCGATCGACTTGTCCTCGCGGGCCTTCTGGACCACCACCGCCGCCGACCGCGAGCGCTCGTTCGCCGTGCTACGGGCAGAACGGCCGGTGAGCTGGCATCCACCGGTCGAAGACGCGATGCTCAACGACCCCGACGACCCCGGTTATTGGGCGATCACCCGGCACGCCGACATCGTCACGGTGAGCCGCACCAACGAGGTCTTCTTGTCCGGCAAGGGCGTGATGTTCGAGAACTTTCCCGAAGAGTTGCTCGAAAGCACGCAGTCCTTCCTGGCCATGGACCCGCCCCGGCACACCAAGCTGCGCAAGCTGGCCAGTGCCGCGTTCACCCCTCGGCAGGTCAGGCGCATCGAGGATTCGATCAAAGCCGCCGCCAAGACCATCGTCGAGGAATTGCGGGCCGCCGGCAGTGGCGCCGACTTCGTCGAGCACTGCGCCAAGGAACTGCCGCTGCGCACGCTGTCGGACATGATGGGCATCCCGGATTCCGAGCGCGAGCAGGTCGCGCATCACGCCGATGCCCTGGTGTCGATCAACGATCCGATTTATCTCGACGGGCGCAACCCGATGCAGGTCATGTTCGAAGGCGTGACGTATTTGCACCAAGTCGCCGGCAGGCTGGCCGCCGAGCGACGCGAACACCCCGGCGACGACCTGTTCAGCAGCCTGGTGAACGCCGAGGTCGACGGTGATCGGCTGACCGATGGCGACGTGTCCGCGTTCTTTGTGTTGCTCGCCGTGGCCGGTAACGACACCACCCGGCAGACCACCAGCCATGCCCTCAAGGCGCTCACCGAGTTCCCGGAGCAGCGAGCGTGGCTGCTGGAGGATTTCGACAACCGCATCGGCATGGCGGTCGAGGAGTTCATCCGCTACGCCACGCCGGTGATGACCTTCCGGCGCACGGCCGCAACCGATTACGAGTTGGGTGGCCAGACCATTCGGGCCGGCGAGAAGGTGGCGATGTTCTATGCCTCCGGCAACTGGGACGACGCGGTGTTCGACCACCCCGAGCGCTTCGACTTGAGCCGAGACCCCAACCCGCACGTCGGTTTTGGCGGCGGCGGCCAACACTACTGCCTGGGCACCCATGTGGCTCGGGCGCAATTGCGCGCCATCGTCGGCGAGTTGCTCCGGCAGCTACCGGATATCGCCGCCGGAACGCCGGACTATCTGGCGGGCAACTTCATCCACGGCATCCGCCAAATGGCGTGCACGTTCTGACGCGTTAGAGCACCGCGCTCGGCATCAACTCGGCGGCAAGCAGGGTCAGCAATTCCGAGCAGCCGCCGTCGACTTTGACCGCGGCCAGATCGTCACCTCGGGTGCCTCCGCGGTTGACGATGGCGATCGGGATGCCGCGCGCGGCTGCGTGCCGCACGAAGCGGTAGCCGGAGAAGACGGTCAGCGACGATCCGGCCACCAACAGCGCATCGGCGTCGTCGAGCAGTGAATAAGCCTGGGCGACACGGTCTTTCGGAACGTTTTCGCCGAAGTAGACGATGTCGGGTTTGAGCATGCCCCCGCAGCAACAATCGAGGTATCGAAAGGAATCGGTTTCGACGACGACGGCGTCCGCGTCGGGAGCGACCGCCAATCCACCGACGGACTCGGCCCGTTCGATGAAGCCCGGGTTGAGTGCCTCCAGCTTGTCGGCCAGCGCTGCACGACTCATGGTTTGTCCGCAACTCAGGCACACCACCTGGGCGTAGCTGCCGTGCAGGTTGATCACCACCGTGCTACCGGCCTTGGTGTGCAGCAAATCGACATTTTGGGTGATCACTCCGATGACCGCGCCGGCCCGCTCCAGCGCGGCCAGTGCCCGATGCCCGGCGTTGGGCAGGGTGGTGTCCATGTGCCGCCAGCCCACGTGATTGCGGGCCCAATAGCGCTGCCGAAACGTCGGGTCGCCGACGAACTGCCGGATCGTCATCGGATTGCTGGGCGGGGAATCCGGCCCGCGGTAGTCGGGGATACCCGAATCGGTGGACAGCCCGGCGCCCGTCAACACCGCCACCCGGCGACCGGCCAGCGTCGCGACCAGCTCGGGGGTTTCCACCCGTCCGACACTACGTCCGATCAGTCCAGGCAGTCCGCGGCCGAGGTCAACTCGGCATCCATATTCGATTCCATCATCTTCAGCGCCGCCGCACCCAACTCGGCGTCGATGTGCGCCACGGTGTCGGTGGGTATCACGACCGGGATGTGGCGCACGAACGCGTCCAGCGCGCTGTAGAGGATGCATTGCTCGGTGACCTGCCCGGTAAGGATCAAACTCTTGGTGCCCAGCCGGCTGAGCAGATACTCCAGCGGAGAGGCGTAGAAGACGCTGTGTCGGACTTTGGTCACCATCCGGCAGCCCGGTCGCGGAAGAATCGGTTCCACCAGATCCGGGCGCGCGCCGCCCAGTGCCGAGTCGACGATGTCGGAGAATTCTGCGGTGAAATCACCGTAGTTGTCGTTGACATAGACCAGGTCGACGTCGTCGCGCTGACGCACCCGCCGAATCAGGTCGGCCAGCGGCTCGACGATCTTTTCCACATTCGGAGTCAGCAGTTCGGCGTCGGGATGCTCATAGCTGTTCAGCATGTCGACGACGAGCACGGCGGTGTCGCTCATGAGGTCTTGATACCCCATCGGGGACCGTTGACACCGGCCGGGTGAAACGTCGTCGACCCTTTAGGATCAGCCAGATCGAAACTCGTGGCGGCCTTTGCCCAGGTTGCTCGCCGGCCGGCAACCTGCAATTCACCTGATCGACACGTACATCTACCACGCAGGTTGTTCACAGGCCACCGTCAGCCCAACCCTACACAGTTTGCTGGCGGCCAGCGTTTGTGCGCCGGCTTCGATGATTGCCGACCGTTGTCGGGTCTTAACGTCACGTATGGTCCGGTTGACTGCAGTTATCGCGTGCTTGCCTCTCCGAACCGTGCGGTTGAGCGGATTGGTTGCCGCAGAACGAAACTCGACCGCCTTAGCTGGATGGAGCTTGGTAGTCACGAAGCCCTGACGTCCGGACGGATTGTCGCTCGCGTCGCGAACGCGGGCGCCGACGCGCGCCGCAGATCCGCGGCGCTCGCGCAAGTTTTATGCCGAACTGTTTGCAACTTGGCGCCATCGGGCCTCTCGACATGGCTGAGAAGGGGAATGCTGATGCTGGATTTCGGGGCGCTGCCTCCCGAGGTCAACTCGAGCAGGATGTACGCCGGTGCGGGTTCGGGGCCGATGATGGCCGCGGCTTCGGCGTGGGATGCCCTCGCCGTCCAATTGGAATCGGTTTCGCGCGGTTACGAGGCGACGATCTCAGGACTGCTCGGCGACGGCTGGTCGGGAAGTGCATCGAATGCCATGGCCGCCGCGGCCGCGCCATACGTGGCCTGGATGACGACAGCCGGCGCGCAGGCCGAGGAGGCGGCCAGCCGGGCTCGGGCGGCGGCGGCTGCCTACGAGAGCGCGTTCGCCGCAACGGTGCCGCCGGCGCTCGTCACCGCGAACCGCACGCAGTTGACGAACTTGGTGGCAACCAACATCTTCGGGCAAAACACCACACAGATCGCGGCCACCGAGGGCGCCTACGCCGAGATGTGGGCGCAGGATGCCGCCGCGATGTACGGCTATGCCGCGTCCTCATCGACGGCGACGACGCTGACGCCGTTCAGCGAGCCGCCGCAGACCACGAACCTCGCAGGGCAATCAAACCAGGCAACTGCGGTAGCGCAGGCGATGGCCAACTCGACCGCCACCCGGTCTCAGGCCACCTTGTCGCAATTCATGTCGGCGGTTCCGCAGCAGCTGCAAAGCCTTGGATCCGGGCCTTCGACCTCAGCCGCGTCGGGTGCGTCATCGATACTCACCGGCTTCAGTAACTTCAATACTCTTACCGGACCCATCAGCCTCGGCGCGGGCCTGAGCCGCACATTCACGTCGGCGGGAAGCTTCGCGACTGGGGCTTTGCGGGCGCAGATCCAAGCGGCCGGCGACCTGCCCGTCGCGGCGACTCAGGGCGTCACCGTCGGGGCGAAGTCGTTGGCCACAGACGCCGTTCGCAGCGCGGTGCTTGCCAATATGGGTCGCGCGGCACCCATCGGCGGTTTGTCGGTCCCACAGAGCTGGGCTTCGGCAACACCGGTGGCCAGCGCCGTCGAACAGCCGCTGTGGATGTCCGAAATGGATCTCGGGGCCGCCGCGCCATTGGAGGAGACGGCAGCGACGGGAACGGCCGCCGGGGCTCCGGTTGCCGGCGTGGGCCCGATGGCGGGCATGTTGGCGCGTCACTCGGTCAGCAGCGTCTTGCGGGTCGCGCCGCGCCGCTTCAAGATGCCCCGTCCGTCCCTCGGCGGATAGCCGGTGCTGGATTTCGGGGCGCTGCCGCCCGAGGTCAATTCGGCCAGAATGTATGCCGGCCCGGGCTCAGGGCCGATGATGGCGGCGGCGTCGGGCTGGGATGCCCTTGCCGGACAATTAGATTCGTACGCCGCCGGTTACTTTTCGGCTGTCTCGGAGCTGCACGGCCAGAGTTGGTCAGGTGAGGCATCCAACGCAATGACTGGTGCGGCCGCACCGTTTGTGGCCTGGCTGACGACAACGGCGGCACAGGCTGAGCAGGCAGCCGGGCAGGCTCGGGCGGCGGCGGCCGCTTATGAGGCGGCATTTGTGGCAACGGTCCCGCCACCGGTCGTTGCCGCCAACCGCCTTCAGTTGGCGACGCTGGTCGCCACGAATTTCTTCGGGCAAAACACGCCGGCGATTGCGGCCACCGAGGCCGCCTACGCCGAAATGTGGGCGCAGGATGCCGCCGCCATGTACGGCTATGCCGCCGCCTCGTTGGCAGCGAGCGTGTTGACCCCGTTCAGCGAGCCTCCGCAGACCACGAACCCCACCGGGCAGTCCGCCCAAGCCGCCGCGGTCGTTCACGCCGTGGGCACCGCAACCGCCGAGCAGGCGCAGACGACACTGCCACAGCTGCAAAGCCTGGCATCCGGGGCGTCCGTGAACGCGTCCGCGGGCGTGGCGTCAAGCCCGATCGTGACCGCCTTCAGCACGTTCAATACCCTTGCCGGGCCCATAACTCCGGTCTGGCAGGTGGCCTACTCGGTGTTCTCGGCTGGAAACTACGGGGTAGGGCAGCGTTTGCTCGACCTCCAGGCGGCCAAGGCTGCCGGCAAGGGCGCCACACACGCCGTCACGGCCGCGGCCACGGCGCCGGCGACTGGAGCAGTCCGCGGTGAGGTGCTCGCTGGCATGAACACCGCCGATCGGGTGGGCAAATTGTCGGTTCCGCAGGGCTGGGCCACGGCCACTCCGGCGGCTGGCCCCGTCGCTGAGCCGCTGGGCGCGACGAGCACGGCCTTTCGGGCGCTACCGGCGTGGGCGGCCAACCCGGCGACGGGCACGTCGGGCGGGACGCCGCCGCCGGGTGTTCTTGGGCCGATGGCCAACACCGCCGAGCGTCGCACCGGCAACGCCGTGTTCCGCATGAGAGACCGACGCTACAAAATTCCCCGTCCTGCCGTCGGCGGATAACCTCGCGCCCCGCTGATGCATAGCGAGGTCGGCCACAGGGCAATATGAAGACGATGGACTTCTACAACATTTACCGGCAGGGGTTCTTCCGCGTCGCCGCGTGCACCCATCACACGACGATCGCCGACCCGGCGGCCAACGCGGACTCGGTGCTGCGGATCGCCCGTGAGTGCCACGACGACGGTGTCGGGCTGGCCGTCTTCCCGGAGTTGACGCTGTCGGGCTACTCCATCGAGGACATCCTGCTCCAAGACGTCCTGCTGGATGCGGTCGAGAACGCGGTACTCGACATCGTGGTGGCCTCCTCCGACCTGTCGCCGGTCCTGGTCGTCGGGGCGCCGCTGCGCAACCGGCACCGGATCTACAACACGGCCGTCGTCATCCACCGCGGGGTGGTGCTCGGTGTGGTGCCCAAGTCGTACCTGCCCACCTATCGGGAGTTCTACGAGCAGCGGCAGATCGCAGCCGGAGACGACGAGCGCGGCACTGTCTGGATCGGCGACATGCAGGCCCCGTTCGGCCCCGACTTGTTGTTCGCGGCATCTGATGTGCCCGACTTCGTGCTGCACGTCGAAATCTGTGAGGACATGTTCGTACCGGTTCCGCCGAGCGCCGAAGCTGCGCTGGCCGGCGCGACGGTGCTGGCCAACCTGTCCGGCAGCCCGATCACGATCGGTCGCGCCGAGGACCGCTGCCTGCTGGCCCGCTCGGCATCGTCGCGGTGTCTGGCCGCGTACGTGTATGCCGCTGCCGGAGAAGGGGAGTCGACCACCGACCTGGCGTGGGACGGGCAGACCATGATCTGGGAGAACGGGGTGCTGCTCGCTATGTCGGAGCGGTTCCCCAAAGGTGAACGCCGGTCGGTCGCCGACCTCGACATCGAACTGCTGCGCTCCGAACGGCTGCGGATGGGCACGTTTGACGACAACCGGCGCCACCACCGCGATACGGCCGAGTCGTTCCGGCGCATCGAGTTTCGGCTGGATCCGCCAATTGGTGACCTCGGGCTGCAGCGCGCGGTCGAGCGGTTTCCGTTCGTGCCGTCCGATCCCAACCGGCTGGAGCAGGATTGCTACGAGGCCTACAACATCCAGGTCGCCGGGCTTGAGCAACGCCTGCGGGCACTGGACTATCCGAAGATCGTCATCGGCATCTCCGGCGGGCTGGACTCGACGCATGCGCTGATCGTCGCCGCACGAGCGATGGACCGGGAAAACCGGCCGCGCAGCGACATCCTGGCCTTCACGCTGCCGGGATTTGCCACCGGCGATCGCACCAAGGGCAACGCGATCAGGCTGTCGCGAGCCCTGGGCGTCACATTCGAAGAGATCGACATCAGCGACACCGCCCAACTCATGCTCACCAACATGGATCATCCGTTCGCGCACGGGGAAAAGGTCTACGACGTCACGTTCGAGAACGTGCAGGCCGGGCTGCGCACCGACTACTTGTTCCGGCTGGCCAATCAGCGCGGCGGCATTGTGCTGGGCACCGGTGACCTGTCGGAGCTGGCGCTGGGCTGGTCGACATACGGTGTCGGCGACCAGATGTCGCACTACAACGTCAATGGCGGCGTGCCGAAAACGCTGATCCAGCATCTGATTCGGTGGGTGATTTCGTCTGACCAGTTCGACGAAGAGGTATGCGAAACCCTGCAGTCGGTGCTCGACACCGAAATCACACCGGAGTTAGTGCCTTCCGGTGAGGATGAGGAAATTCAGAGCAGCGAAGCGAAGGTCGGACCGTATGCGTTGCAGGACTTTTCGTTGTTTCAGATTCTGCGGTTCGGGTTCCGGCCGTCGAAGATCGCGTTTTTGGCGTGGCATGCCTGGAGCGATCCCGACTTGGGCAGCTGGCCGCCGGGTTTCCCGGAGAACAAGCGGCCCTCGTACTCACTGAGCGAGATCCGGCATTGGCTGCAGGTTTTCGTGCAACGGTTCTACTCGTTCAGCCAGTTCAAGCGCTCGGCTCTGCCTAACGGGCCCAAGGTTTCCCATGGCGGTTCGCTGTCACCGCGTGGGGACTGGCGAGCGCCGTCGGACATGTCCGCGCGGGCCTGGCTCGAGGAGATCGACCGCGAGATACCCGAAGATTAAGGCCGCTCGAGCGTCGAGTTGTCGGGCGAATCCCGCCGGTTCGCCGCAACAACTCGACGTTGGGCGCAATGGGCGTTACAGCCGGCCGTCGACTCGCAGGTCGGGGTGCACCCAGTTCGGTGACCGCCGCTCACGGAACGCCACAAAGCCCTCGACGGCCTCGGGCCCTTCGATGCTGGCCTCCATACCGATCCGGTCGTAGAGCCCGAGGTAGTTGTCCAGGCTGGCCTTGACGACCCGCCGCGCGGCTGGCGCCGTACGACACGCTTGACCGAGCACCTCGCGTGCGGCGTCCATCAACTCCTCGTGCGGCACCATCCGCGCGAGCATGCCCCACTCGACGGCCTCCGCCGCGGACAGCGTCCTCCCGGTCAGCATCAGGTCGCGAGTACGGATGGGTCCGACGATGCGGGCCAGCATTTGGCTGTAATACGTGTCGGCGATGCCGCGGTAAAGCTCCGGGACCCGAAACGTCGCGCGGTCGCTGACCACCGCGACATCGCTGCACATCGCGATCTGCAGCCCGCCGCCTTGACACAGCCCGTTGACCGCCGACACCACCGGCTTGGCGGACTTGCGCAGCGTGTCGAATGGCGTGATATCCAGCGACAGCGCCGAGCCCCACTGCATCCAGTTGTCGTCGCCGCCACCGCCGAGATCACCGCCCGGTGCGAACACGTCACCGGTGCCGGTGATCAGCAGGCCCGCCAGCTCGGCGTCGGCGTTGACATGGGTGATCGCATAACGGATGCCGAAGTACATTGCCGGCGTCATCGCGTTGCGCGCCTCGGGGCGGTCCAGCGTGACGACTCCGAACGGGCCCTCGCGGGTGAACTTCAGGAACTTCGTTCCGAGCCAGTCACCCTCGGGTGGACGTGGTGGCGACATTTAATGCTCTCCTTTGGTTTTTGCGACGACGTCATCGATAGCTTCGCCGAGCGGTCCGCAGTCGCCGGCACCGGGTACCAGCGTCGCGAGCGCACCGGCCGCACACGCGCGCCGCAACGCGTAGTCGCGGCCGGTGGCCCACCCCGCGGCCAGTACGCCCGCGAACACATCACCGGCTCCGGCGGTGTCGACGATCTCCACCGCAGGCGCCGGAACCGTGATGTCGTCGCCGCCTCCGCAGTAGCTGGCGCCGGAGGCGCCCCGGGTGACCACCCGATGCGTCACCGGCCACACCCACCGCTCGTCTTCGGACTCGTTGACGATCAACACGTCGGTGAGCTCGGCCAACTCGTCGAGGTCGGCGTGTGGGGGAGAAGCGTTGACCATGACGGTCGCCCCCGCGGAACGTGCTTCTCGGGCCGCCGCAACGGCTGTGGCCACCGCGATCTCCAGCTGAATCAACACCACATCGCAGTCGGCAACGATGGCACGCAACTCCGTCGAGTCCAGCGTCAGCTGACCGTTGGCGGCGGGCGCGACGACGATCGAGTTTTCTCCTGCGGAGTCCACGATCACGACCGCGGAACCGCTGGGTCCAGCCACAGTGAGTAGTCCGTCGGTGCCCACCCCGTTTTCGCGCAGGTGTGCGCGCAGTTGCGCGGCCGCCGCGTCGTCGCCCACCGCGCCGACGAATCGCACCCGCGCGCCGGCACGTGCCGCCGCTACCGCCTGATTGGCGCCCTTGCCGCCGGGCGTCGACCGCGCTGACGTGGCCAACACGGTTTCGCCCGGTCGCGGCAGCGAATCGACGTCGAACACGGTGTCCATATTCACGCTGCCCACCACGCACACTCGGGTTGCCATTCGGCCGACGTTATGGAGTCAGGTCTGAATGCACAACGGTCGCGTTAGTCTGCTAGGTGATCCGTGCCTCTTACGCGCACCAGCGGAAGGAAGCCGATTGACGTCGGACGAGCGAACAGCACCGCAGGGTCAGCAGGGCTCCAACCCCAGAGTCAGACGCCGCCGGTGGCTGCTTCCCCGCATGAGTATCCAATCCAAAGTCATGGTGATGCTGCTGTTGACCAGCATCGTGTCGGTGGCGGTGATCGGTGTCATCGAGTATGTATCGGGCCGCGACGCGCTGAAGACCTCGGCCTACAACCGGTTGACCGAGTTGCGGGCATCGCAAAAGCGCGCGGTGGAGACACAATTCGCAGATCTGAAGAATTCACTGGTCGTCTACAGCCGTGGTGCAACACCACTGGAAGCGCTCGAAGCGTTCACCGTCGGCTTCGATCAACTCGCGCACGCGCCAATCGACCCGGCGCAGCAACAGGCGATCGTGAACTACTACGAAGACCAAGTGATCAAGCCGACCGAGGAGGCAACCGGGGTCGAACTCGACATCGATGCGCTGCTGCCAACGTCGAACGCGCAGGAGTACCTCGAGGCCCACTACACCGCACCATCGACGCCGGATGGCGATTCGAAAAAGGGTGACGACCCCGGTGATGGCAGCGCATGGACAGCCGCCAACGTCCGCTTCAACGACTACTTCCGGGAGATCGTCAAACGCTTCGAATACCAGGATGCGCTGCTGCTGGACACCCGCGGCAACGTCGTCTACTCCTTCAACAAGGGACCTGACCTGGGTACCAATATCCTGACCGGCCCCTACCGCGACTCCAATCTGCGGGACGCATACGAAAAAGCGATGGGCGCCAACGTCGTCGACTTCGTCTGGGTCACTGATTTCCAGCCGTATCAACCGCAGCTCGGCGCGCCCACCGCATGGCTGGTGTCGCCTGTCCGCTCGGGGGGCAGGACCGAGGGTGTGCTGGCGTTGCCGTTACCGATCTCGAAGATCAACAAGATCATGACTGCCGACAAACACTGGGAAGCCGCCGGGTTGGGCAAGACGACCGAGACCTATCTAGCCGGTCCAGACAACTTGATGCGTTCGGATTCACGGCTCTTCCTTGAAGCCCCGGAAAAGTATCGACGCAAAGCAGTGGCCGCTGGCACGCCGACCAGCGTCGTCGACCAAGCGATCCAGTTAGGTGGTACGACGCTGGTGCAGCCAGTTGGCAGCGCGGGCCTTCGTGCGGCCCAGCGCGGCGAGGCCGGAATCGTCACCGGGACAGACTATTTAGGTAATCGAGAACTGGAGGCCTACGCTCCGTTGACGGTGTCGGACTCTGACTTGCACTGGTCTATCCTCGCGACCAAGGACATCTCCGAGGCCCTGTCGCGGATAGAGTCGTTTACCAAAACGATCGTATTGACCACCACCGCACTCATTTTCGTCATCTGCCTGGTGTCGGCGCTGTTGGCAAGGGTGTTTGTCCGCCCGATTCGCCGGCTGGACGCTGGAACGAAGAGGATCAGCGCGGGTGACTACGATGTCACCATCCCGGTAACATCACGCGACGAATTCGGCGACTTGACTTCGGCTTTCAATGAGATGAGCCGTAACCTGCAGATCAAAGAAGAGTTGCTCAACGAGCAGCGCAGGGAAAACGACCGGCTATTGCTGTCGTTGATGCCAGAGCCGGTCGTGCAGCGTTATCGCGAGGGTGAACAGACCATCGCGCAGGAGCACCAGGATGTCACTGTCATTTACGCCGACATCGTCGGGCTCAACGAAACATCAGGCGACGTCTCCGGCGACGAACTAGTAGGGACTGTCGACGAACTTGTCCGGCAATTCGACTCAGCGGCTGAAGCCTTGGGTGTGGAGCGAATTCGCACGTTGCACACCGGGTACCTCGCCAGTTGCGGGGTGACGACACCGCGTCTCGACAACGTGCACCGCACTGTCGAGTTCGCCCTCGAAATGCAACGCATCGTCGACCGGTTCAACAGCCAAAGTGGCCATGACCTCAGCCTTCGCGCTGGTATCAACACCGGGAGAGTCGTCAGTGGCCTGGTGGGCCGATCGAGCATCGTCTATGACATGTGGGGCGCCGCAGTAAGTTTGGCGTACCAGATGTACAGGGGCTTACCGCAGCCCGGGATCTATGTGACCTCGCAGGTATATGAACTGATGCAGGACATGCGGGAGTTCACGCCGGCCGGAAACATTGTGGTCGACGGTTCCGAGCAGCCGGTGTGGCGATTGTCGGAGCGACAATGAGCATGTTCGAGTCGCCATGGTTCTACTGGTCGATCGTTGTCGCAGCGGGCCTGCCCGTGGCGCTCATCGTGCTCGCAGAATGGCATCACGCCCTCGCCCGCAGGCAGAGCTACCTGGCCGGGCCGGTCAACCTGCTGCGCAATTACCTGTTGCCGCTCGGCGCGCTGTTGCTGCTGCTCGTCAAGGCCGTCGAAGTCCCGGCCGGAAACACCTCAATACGGCTGATCGCAACACTGTTCGGCTTCACGGTGCTGTTGCTGTTGCTGTCGGGGCTCAATGCGACGCTGTTCAAGGGCGCACCGCAAGATTCGTGGCGCAAACGCCTCCCGACCATCCTGTTCGACGTCGCCCGGCTGTTGATGATCGGCATAGGCTTGGCGCTGATCCTCTCCTACATCTGGGGCGTCCGCATCGGCGGCTTGTTCGCCGCGCTGGGCGTGACGTCAGTCGTCATCGGCCTGATGCTGCAAAACTCCGTCGGCCAGATCGTGTCAGGTCTTTTCCTGTTGTTCGAGCAACCGTTTCGGATCGGCGACTGGCTGGACACGCCGACGGCGCGCGGACGAATCGTCGAGGTGAACTGGCGCGCCGTCCATATCGAGACCGGTCGCGGACTGCAGATCATGCCGAACTCGGTGCTTGCCGGCCTGTCATTCACGAATCTGAGCCGCCCGGCCGGCGCGCATACTCTGACGATAACAACCACCTTTTCCGCGGCCGACCCACCCGACCGGGTATGCGCGGTGTTATCGCGGGTTGCCGAGGCGCTGCCGCATCCCATGGCTGACGAGTCGCCCACCTCGGTGCCCGTTGGCGAAGCCCACTACTGCACGACAATTGCGTTGCGCTCGCCTGGCGACGACGGTGCGGCCCAAGCCACATTTCTCGGTTGGCTCTGGTATGCCGCACGGCGCGAAGGGCTGCACCTCGATGGTGCCGACGACGACTTCTCGACTCCGGCACGTGTTGAGAGCGCGTTGCGAACGATGGTGGGACCGGCATTGCGGCTCAGCGAAACCGACCAACAGGCGCTCGTTCCGCACGCGAGGCTGGTCCGCTACGGCGTCAACGAGATTGTGCAGTCCATCGGCGATGTGCCCACCGGGATGACATTTGTGATCGTCGGCAGCCTCCGGTTGACGGCGACGACTGAAGACGGCTCAGTCGTTCCGGTCGACACGCTGCATGAGGGGGCATTTCTCGGGCTGACCACGTTGACCCGTCAACCGAACGTCACGAGCGCATTCGCGCTGGATGAGGTGACCGCGTTGGAGATCGACCGGGAGCATCTCGAACATCTCGTGATGCGTAAACCGGTGCTGCTACAGGACCTGGGCCGCATTATCGACGAGCGTCGCAGTAACGTTCAGCGGGCGGCTGCCGCTGAGCGGGTGCTCTGAAAGCTCGACAGCGCGACGCGCTGAGGCGCTCGCCACGGCAGCCCGATACCCTGGGGGAATGAGTCTGCAAGCACCGTCGCGCGCTGACTTGCGTCAACAGGTGCACGATGCCGCGCGCCGCGCCCGGGTGGCGGCCCGCACGCTGGCCTCGTTGCCGACCGTCGTCAAAGACCACGCGCTGCTCGCCGCGGCCGAGGCGATCGTGGCCCATGTCGACCAGGTGCTGGGCGCCAACGCCGATGACCTCAACGCCGCGCGTGCCGCCGGCACGCCGACGGCGATCCTGGATCGGTTGGCGCTGAACCCGCAGCGCATCGACGGAATCGCCGAGGGTTTGCGCCAGGTCGCCGGTCTGCCCGATCCGGTCGGCGAGGTGTTGCGCGGCTACACCCTGCCCAACGGGCTGATGCTGCGCCAGCAGCGGGTTCCGCTCGGCGTGGTCGGCATGGTCTACGAGGGCCGTCCTAACGTCACCGTCGACGCCTTCGGTTTGGCGCTCAAATCCGGCAACGCCGCACTGCTGCGCGGCAGCTCGTCGGCGGCGAACTCCAACCAGGCGCTGGTCTCGGTGCTACGCGCCGCCCTGGCCCACGAAGACCTGCCCGCCGATGCAGTCCAGCTGCTCGACAGTTCCGACCGCTCGACCGTCACCCACCTGATCCAGGCCCGCGGCCTGGTCGACGTCGTCATCCCGCGCGGCGGAGCGGGCTTGATCGAGGCGGTGGTCCGCGACGCGCACGTCCCCACCATCGAGACCGGCGTCGGCAACTGCCACGTCTACGTCGACGGCGGCGCTGACCTCGACGTCGCCGAACAGGTGCTGCTGAACTCCAAGACGCGGCGGCCCAGCGTGTGCAACGCCGCCGAGACGCTGTTGGTCGACACCGCCATCGCCGGGCAGGCGCTGCCCCGGCTGGTCGGGGCGCTGCAAGACGCCGGGGTCACCGTGCACCTGGACGCCGACGAGGACGACTTGCGTCGCGAATACCTGGCCATGGACATCGCCGTGGCGGTGGTCGACGGGGTTGACGCCGCGATCGATCACATCAACGAATACGGCACCGGACATACCGAGGCGATCGTGACCACCAATATGGCTGCCGCCCAGCGCTTTACCGAAGGAATCGATGCGGCCGCGGTAATGGTGAACGCGTCGACGGCGTTCACCGACGGTGAGCAGTTCGGTTTCGGCGCCGAGATCGGCATCTCAACCCAGAAGCTGCACGCTCGTGGCCCGATGGGGCTGCCGGAGTTGACCTCGACCAAGTGGATCGTCTGGGGAGACGGCCACACCCGTGTTCCCTAGGAGAAACCCCAGTGACTGTTCCCGCGCGGCCCATCCCGCTGTTCGCCGATATCGATGATGTCGGCCGGCGGCTGGCCGAGACCGGCTATCTGCCCGACACTGCCACCGCGACGGCCGTCTTCCTGGCCGACCGACTGGGCAAACCGCTGCTGGTCGAAGGACCCGCCGGGGTGGGCAAAACCGAGCTGGCCCGCGCCGTCGCGCAGGCCACCGGGTCGGGGCTGGTGCGTTTGCAGTGCTACGAGGGGGTGGACGAGGCCCGCGCGCTCTACGAGTGGAACCACGCCAAGCAGATCCTGCGGATTCAGGCCGGCTCCGCTGATGGGGGGGCCTGGGAGTCCACAAAATCCGACGTGTTCAGCGAGGAGTTTCTGCTGACCCGTCCGCTGCTGACCGCGATTCGGCGCACCGAGCCGACGGTTCTGCTGGTCGACGAAACCGACAAGGCCGACATCGAAATCGAGGGCCTGCTGCTGGAGGTGTTGAGCGACTTCGCGGTCACCGTCCCGGAGCTGGGGACAATCACCGCCGAGCGGGCGCCGTTCGTAGTGCTGACTTCCAACGCCACCAGGGAGCTGTCCGAGGCGCTCAAACGTCGCTGCCTGTTCCTGCACATCGATTTCCCGAGCCCGGAGTTGGAGCGGCGCATCCTGTTGTCCCGGGTTCCCGAATTGCCCGGGCACCTTGCCGACGAGTTGGTGCGGATCATCGGTGTGCTGCGCGGCATGCAGCTGAAAAAGCTGCCGTCGGTGGCCGAGACGATCGATTGGGGGCGCACGCTTTTGGCGTTGGGTCTGGACACCATCGACGACGCCACCATCGCGGCCACGCTGGGCGTCGTGCTCAAGCATCAGTCCGACCAGCACCGCGCGTCTGGCGAGTTGCGGCTCAACTGATGGCCCGCCGCGTTCGCCCCAGTCGGCCGCTGGCCCCGCACGGGCTGCCCGGCCATTTGGTGGAGTTCGTGGAAGCGCTTCGGGGTCAGGGTATTTCGGTCGGACCGTCGGAGACGGTGGACGCCGGTCGGGTGATGACGGCGTTGGGTCTGGGCGACCGGGAGGTGTTACGCGAGGGAATCGCCTGTGCGGTGCTGCGCCGCCCCGACCATCGGGAAACGTACGACGCCATGTTCGATTTGTGGTGGCCGTCGGCGCTGGGCGCGCGGGCGGTGGTGGCCGAAGAGGCGTCTGACGACGACGATCCCGACATCCAACTGCTTGCCGAAGACGTCGAAGCGATGCGGCAGATGCTGCTGGATTTGCTGGCCGAGAACACCGATCTCGCCGACATGGACGAGCGACTGGTGGCGATGATCGCCCAAATCGTGGAAGCCTACGGCAAATACAGCTCCAGTCGCGGTCCGTCCTACTCGTCGTATCAGGCGCTCAAGGCGATGGCGCTGGACCAGTTGGAGGGTCGGCTGCTGGCCGGCCTGCTGGCGCCCTACGGCGACGAGCCCACCCCGTCCCAAGAGCAGATCGCCAAAGCGCTTGCCGCGCAGAAGATCACCCAATTGCGCAAGATGGTCGACGCGGAGACCAAGCGGCGGACCGCCGAGCAGCTGGGCCGCGATCATGTGCAGATGTACGGCATCCCGCAGCTGTCCGAGAACGTCGAGTTCCTACGCGCCTCGGGTGACCAGCTGCGTCAGATGTGCCGGGTGGTGGCACCGCTGGCCCGGACGCTGGCTACCCGGCTGGCGGCCCGTCGGCGTCGCGCCCGCGCCGGGTCGATCGACCTGCGCAAGACGCTGCGCAAGTCGATGTCGACCGGCGGCGTGCCGATCGACGTGGTGTTGCGTAAACCGCGGCCGGCCCGGCCCGAATTGGTGGTGCTCTGCGATGTCTCCGGCTCGGTCGCCGGGTTCAGCCACTTCACGCTGTTGCTGGTAAATGCTTTGCGCCAACAGTTTTCCCGCGTCCGGGTCTTTGCGTTCATCGACACCACCGACGAGGTGACGCACCTGTTCGGTCCCGACGCCGATTTGGCGGTGGCGATTCAGCGGATCACCCGCGAGGCCGGTGTCTACACCCGCGACGGGCATTCGGATTACGGCAATGCGTTCGTGTCGTTCACCGAGCAGTTCCACAACGTGCTCTCGCCGCGCAGTTCGCTGCTGGTGCTTGGCGACGGCCGCACGAATTACCGCGACCCGGCCACCGACGTGCTGGCGCACATGGTGACCGCCAGCCGCCACGCACACTGGCTCAACCCCGAGCCCAAGCATCTGTGGGGCAGCGGCGATTCGGCGGTGCCGCGTTACGAAGAGGTCATCACTATGCACGAATGCCGCTCGGCCAAACAGCTGGCCGCGGTGATCGACCAACTCCTGCCGGTCTGACGTTGCCTTTTGCCGCGAGCGTGCGTGTCCCCGGCCGACACGCCGGGGTGAACGCCGTTTCTGCGCACGCTCGTCCAGTGGTTAATTCCTCGCCTGAGAGCGCGACGCTGTCCTACGGCAGGTCCGCCACGGGAATGCCCGCACGACGGAGGCGAGCCTGGCGTGGCAAGCCTTCTCGTCACCCGTTCGCGAGCGTGCGCAGAAACGGGTATGCGCGCGGCTTGAATTCAGGCGGTCGCTGCAACA